>DASTPE010000094.1:0-3258 GCA_035762345.1 Burkholderiales bacterium | reverse complement strand
CGGCCCAGAAGCGGCTGCCGTCCTTGCACACGCGCCAGCCCTCGCCCTCGAAGCGCCCTTCGCGTGCCGCGGCGGCGAGCGCGCGCTCGGGGGTACCGGCCGCGCGCTCTTCGGGCGGGTAGAAGAGCGAGAAGTGCCGGCCGACAATCTCGGCCGCCCGGTAGCCTTTGATGCGCTCGGCGCCCGCGTTCCAGCTCGCGACCCGGCCTGCGGTGTCGAGCAGATAAATCGCATAATCGGTTATGCTCGAGACGAGCAGGCGCAACTGCTCATCCGACGGGTCGGCGGCGCGCGCGATGCGCTCTGCTATGCGGGTAATTTCCATGCCGGGGCGAGCATGATAATCCCGCCGCGAGGCCGACCGCTACCGCGACGCATTGCGTAAACTTCGCCATGCTTCCGATCTCGGCTGCTGATGTGCGCGCCGCCGCGACGCGCCTCGACGGGGCGATCGAGCACACTCCCTGCCTCCCGAGCCGCACGCTGTCGCAGCTGACCGGCGCGCAGGTGTTCCTCAAGTTCGAGAACCTACAGTTCACTGCTTCCTTCAAGGAGCGCGGGGCGCTGAACAAGCTGTTATCGCTTGGCGCCGATGAGCGCCGCCGCGGCGTGATCGCAATGAGCGCCGGCAACCACGCGCAGGCGGTTGCCTACCACGCGGCTCGGCTCGGCATTCCCGCCGTCATAGTGATGCCTAAAGGCTCGCCCAACACCAAGGTGCGGAACACCCAGGTGCACGGCGCAAAGGTCGTGCTCGAGGGCACGAACCTGTTCGAGGCCGGGTGGCACGCGCGCGAGCTTGCGGCGCGCGACAACCTCGTATTCGTCCACCCGTACGAGGACCCGCTCGTCATCGCCGGGCAAGGCACGGTGGCGCTCGAGATGCTCGACGCTGTCCCGGACCTCGACGTCCTGGTCGTCCCGGTGGGCGGCGGCGGATTGATCTCGGGCATGGCGATCGCCGCCAAGGCGTTGCGTAGCGATATTCGCATCTTCGGAGTCGAGACGCAGAACTACCCGTCGATGTACCAGCGGCTGCACAGCCTTGCGGTCGAGTGTGGCGGCGACACGATCGCCGAGGGCATCGCGGTCAAGGACGTCGGCGATACCGCGTTCCAGATCATCAAGGCCCTCGTGGAGGAAGTGCTGGTGGTGAAGGAGGAGACGATCGAGCGGGCAGTCGCCGCGCTGATCGAGATCGAGAAGACCGTCGCCGAAGGCGCGGGCGCCGCAGCGCTCGCGGCGCTGCTCGAGCAACCGGCTCGCTTTGCCGGCAAGCGGGTCGGGCTGCCGGTCACCGGCGGCAACATCGACACTCGCGTGCTCGCCTCCGTGCTCATGCGCGCCCTGGTGCGCGACGCGCGCCTCGTGCGCCTGCGCGTCACTATGCCCGACATCTCCGGCAGCCTCGCCCGGGTCGCCGGCCTGATCGCCGAGGCCGGCGGCAACATCGTCGAGGTGCAGCACCAGCGCGTGTTCGGCACCGCCTCGGTCAAGTCGACCGAGATCGAGTTCCTGATCGAGACGCGCGACCGCGGCCACACCGAGGACCTGGTCGCACTGCTCGAGAAGAACGGGGTGCGGGTCTCGGTGTTCTGAGCTACTGCTTCGGCTTGATGCCGAGCGCGGCCGCGAACTTCGCCAGGTGGCCGGCCTGCTCGTCGATCGCAGCGGCGAGCTCCTTCGGCGTGCCGGGCGCGACGATCTGCCCGGTCTGCGTCATGCGCTCGAGGATCAGCGGGTCGGAAAGCTCTGCTTTCACGTCGGACGCGATGCGCTCGCGCACCGCGTCCGGCATGTTGCTCGAGCGCGCGGCGATCAGCCCGACCAGGCCGTCGAAGTTGAGGCCCGGGAAACCCTCCTCGGCTACGGTGGGAAAATCGAGCCCTTGCACGCGGCCGCGGTTCTGGATCGCCAGCACCTTGACCTTGCCGGCCTCCGCCTGCGGACGCACGATGGCATAGGCCGACGAATAGAAGTGCAGGCGTCCTTCGACCAGGTCGGTGAGGCCCGCCACCGGATTCTTGTACGGCACACGCACCGCGTCGAGGCCAGCGCCCTTCAGATAGCCGGCGATCACCAGGTCGGTGACGCCAGTGATGCTCGACCAGTTCATCTTGCCGGGCTGAGCGCGCACCCGCTCCATCAGCTCCTTCAGCGAATTGACACCGAGCGAGGTCGGCGCCGCGATCACCACTACGGTGCTCGAGACGCGCGCCACCGGCTGCAACTCGCGCACGTCGTAGGGGATCTTCTCCAGCTGGTAGGGATGCCCGACGAAAGACGACGACGGGCCATAGAGCAGCGTATGGTCATCGTTCGCCGAAATCACCGCGTTGATCGCGATCACGCCGTCGCCGCCGGGGCGGTTCTCGAACACCACGGGCTGACCCCAGCGCTTCGCCAGGCGCTCGGCGAGCAGCCGGCCGGTGATATCGGCGCCCGAGCCCGGCCCGAGCGGGCAGACGAACTTGACCGGGCGCTGCGGCCACGACTGCGCAAATGTGACGCTCGAAACAAGCGCGAGAATCAGGCCCAGGATTTGTCTCATTGCATCCTCCTCGTTCTACCTATTGTAGACAGAGATCTCGACCAGATTGAGGTCGGGGTCGCGTACGTACACCGAGCGCATCGGTCCCATCGCGCCGGTCTTCGCCACCGGGCCCTCGAGAATCGGAATGTGATTCTTCTTCAGATTCTCGATGACCCACTCCAGGGGCATCGCGGCGATGAAGCACAGGTCGAGCGTTCCCGGCGCGGCGACATGCGCGCGCGGGGTAAATTCCTTGCCCCATTCGTGCAGGTTGATCTTCTGGTTTCCGAACTTGAAGGCGAGACGCTCTTCCGTCGGGGTTCGAAACGACACCAGTTCCATGCCCAGAACATCGCGGTAGAAGCGAATGCAGCCTTCGCGGTCGCGCGTGGTGAGCACGATGTGGTCGATGCGGTCGATCACACGATTCCGTTCTTCCGTAATCCGGAAATTTCCTCCGGCGAATACCCCGCCACCTGGAGCATTTCGTCGGTGTGCTCGCCGAGCTTCGGCGCGCGCGAGCGGATGGCGCCGGGCGTGGCGGAGAGCTTGGGCACGATGCCCGGCACCTTGAGCGGCTCGCCGTCGCCGGCGATCACCTGCTCGATCATGCCGCGCGCGGCGAAATGCGGATCGGCGGCGATGTCGGCGGCCGTATAGATGCGCCCGGCGGGTACCTCGGCCTTTTCCATCGCCTCCAGGACCGCGGCCAATGTACGCTGCCT
>DASTPE010000093.1:0-13744 GCA_035762345.1 Burkholderiales bacterium | reverse complement strand
CCGGACTCGGTCTCGCGCTTCTCGCGATCGCCGCGGTCCCGCTCGCCCTGACGTACGCATTGCTACGCTGGATCGTCGCCTAGCCACGCGGGCGCCTCGGCTGCGGGATCGAGGCGCGCGACGGCATGCACAGGCAATTCCGGAATTTTTTCGCGCCGACGACGCGGGATTGGCTTCCGGCCCCTAAAAGGGGTATTCTTAAGGTGTCGTTTCATGAAACTTGGGTAGGCACATGAAACAATTCATCTTTTTGATGATCATGGTTTGCGCTGCAGGAGCTTGGGCGCAGGCGCCGGCGAAAGAAGCGGCGACCCCTGAGCCGAAGAAGGAAGCGGCAAAGCCGCAGCCGGCGAAGCAGGCCGTCGCCATTCCGCGCAAACGGCGCTGGCACGAGGACGCGCGTCATTGCCTCGAGCGTCCCACCAACACCGAGATCATCAAGTGCGCAGAAGAGTATCTCTAGCGGGCGGCACGCCTTTCGTTGCCCCGTGCGGGACGACGGCGGCGAGGTTCATCGAGACATAGACGAGAGCACGCAAAGTCGGCGGCGGCAACTCCCGCAGGCTGAAGCCGCTTTCGGCGTTGTGGATCGTCACCAGGCGAAGATCCGCTTCCGGTACCGGAGAGCAGGCACCCAGGCAGGCGAGCAGCAACAACGTAGCGCCACGCATCGAATGTATCCCGCTCCAATCTCTGCAAGCGCCGCGCCGGGGGCAGGTGCGTCGCTTGCTCTGTCCAGCCTAGTGAGCGCCGTGTAACAGCTTCCGGCGCATATAAGTTGTACAGGAAGGGAAGAAGTGAAAAGCATTTTCGACGTCAAGAGCTTCCTCTGCCTTGGGTTCGCCGCGCTGGCCGCGTGCGGCCACGGCCGCCGAGTTTTCCGCCACTATCCCACTTCGATCGGGACGTAAACCGTCGCTTCGCCGCGGCGTACCAGAAGGGCGACCGTGTCGCCCTGCTTCTGCGCGGCGATCAGGCGATCGAAGTCCTCAAGGCTCCTGATGGTCTCGCGGCCGACACCGACGATGACGTCGCCGGGGCGCAGCGGGCTGCGCGAGGCGTCCGCGCTCTCGACCACGAGCCCGTAATCGATGCCGAGCGCTCTGCGCTGCGCCGCAGGCAGCTCGCTCACCACCAGGCCGAGGCGGTTGGGCTTGGTCGGCTTCTCAGCAGCGGGCTTGGACGGCTTCGTGTCCGCCACCAGTTCGGCGGCGGTGAACTTCACTTCCTCGGTCTTGCCGTCGCGCCAGACGCGTAGCGTCGCGCTTTGCCCGGGCTTGGTCGCGGCCACCAGGCGCGGCAGCTTGTTGGCGTCGTCGATAGGTTGGCCGTTGTAAGCCAGCACGACGTCGCCGACCTTCAAGCCCGCTTTGTCGGCCGGGCTTCCCGGCTCGACCGACGCGATCAGCGCGCCATTCGGCTCCTTGAGCCTGAACGACTGCGCGAGCTCTTTGGTCATCGGCTGGATGCGCACGCCCAGCCGTCCGCGCGTCACCTTGCCCTCGGCGCGCAGCTCCTTCATCACGTCGAGCGCGACCTCGATCGGAATGGCGAACGACACGCCCATGTAGCCGCCGGTCTGGCTGTAGATCATCGAGTTCACCCCAACCACCTCGCCCGCGAGGTTCATGAGCGGCCCGCCGGAGTTGCCGGGGTTCACGGCGACGTCGGTCTGGATGAACGGCACATAGCTCTCCGCGGGAAGCGAGCGCCCGGTGGCGCTCACGATGCCGGCGGTGATCGTGTTCTCGAAGCCGAACGGCGACCCGATCGCCGCCACCCACTCGCCTGGCTGCAGCTTCTCGGACTTTCCGAGCTTCACCGTAGGCAGCCCGCTCGCTTCGATCTTGAGCAGCGCGATGTCGGTGCGCTCGTCCGCGCCGATCACCTTCGCCTTGAACTCGCGCTTGGCATCGGCGAGGCGCACGGTGACTTCGCCGTCGCCCGCAACTACGTGGGCGTTGGTAAGCACGTAGCCATCCTGGCTGACGATGAAGCCCGAGCCAAGACCAAGCCCTGGGCCCGGCATGCGCTCCGGAGCGTCGGGCATGAAGCGCCGGAAGAATTCGAGCAGCGGGTCCTCTGGCGGCTGGCCCTGCGGGGATTGGGGTCCACGCGCGCTGCGGGCTTCGCGCTTGGTAATCACATTTACCACTGCCGGGCCCTGCTGCTTCATCAGCGACGTAAAGTCGGGCAGGTTTCGGGGGGTCTGCGCCGGGGCCGCGGTCGTAAAGGCAGTCAACAAGACTATGAGGGCGAGCGGTTTCATGGTGAGAACCGCTCTGCAAGCTTCGCGCCTACGCGAGCGCCGCCACGCGGCCGCGCTCGACGTCGATCCTGCGGAGCAGAAGAAGCCCGACCACGAAATACAGGCCGGTGACGAAGATCCCGAGGCGATGGTTGCCAGCGAAGACAAGCGTGACCGCGCCGTAGGTGAGCGGACCAAAGATCGAAGCCGCCTTCACCGCGAGCCCCCACAGCCCGAAGAACTCCGCCAGGCGGGCCGGCGGCGCGAGGTAGCCCACTACAGCGCGCCCCGCGGCTTGCGAAGAGCCCATGCACAGGCCCGCGAGGTTGGCCGCCACCCAGAACGAAAAGTGGCTCTGCGAGAACCCCGCGATTACGACCATGACGATCCAGCCCACCAGGGTGATTGTGACCGCGCGCACGTGACCGACCGCGTCCTGCAGGTACCCGAAGCCGAACGCTCCTGCCGCCGCCGTGATGTTGACGACGAGGATCAGCGTGATCGTCTGCTGCGTAGTGAACTTCATCGCCTGCTCGGCGTAGATGGCGGCGAGCGACACCACGGCGGTGATGCCTGCCTGGTAGAACAGCAGGCAGAGCAGGAATCGCCTGAGATCCTCGTACTGCTGCGCGTGCCGCAGCGTTTCCTTGACCCTCGACCACGGGTTCTCCATGCGCGGTTGCGGCACGGCGCGCTCGCGCAGGACGAGAAAAGTCGGCACCGCTGCAAGCGCGAAGAACGCCGCGGTGATGAGCATGGTCACCGGGACGAAACGCGAAGCGGGTTGTTGACTGCTACTGATATAAAGCAGGCATATGCCGAGGGCAGCGAGTCCACCGAGGTAGCCAAAGCTCCAGCCCCAGCCCGAGACCCGGCCCATCGCGCGCGAGTCCGCGAGCTCGGGCAGGAACGCGGCGATCAGGTTCTCTCCCGCGCCAAAGAAGTAATTCGAGAAAATGAGGAGCACCAAGGCGAGCGCGACGGCGCCAGGCTGCGCGAAGTAGAGAGCCGCCGTGAAGAGCACGCAGCCGAGCGTCGTCGCCAGGAGCAGGGCTTTCTTCGCCGCGTGCGCGTCGGCCCACGCTCCGATCAGCGGCCCGGTAATGAGGATTGCCGCGTAGGACACCGAGAGCGCTGCAGTCCACGCAAACGTCGCCCACGGGGCGTTACCGGCAACGCCGGCAACGAAATAGGCGCTGAAAATTGCCGTGATGACGACGGTGGTGTAGGCCGAGTTTGCGAAGTCGTACATGCTCCACGCCCAGACCTCGCGCAGCTTCACCTCGGGGGCTAGGGCGCGGAGCATGCGAACGCTTTTCAGCGGGGTGCGCGGTAGCCGGCCTCGCCCGCCTTGCGCATCGCCTGCATGCCTTCTTCGACCGACAGGAGCGGCGTCGTCTTCACCGACTTCACTGAGCCGCCGGCCGCTGCAGCGAGCGACGCGGCCGCCACCGACACGTTGTCGGGCATCTGTACGATGACGACCGCGTCGTATTCACCAAACGCGAACCAGTAGCCGATCAGCTTGCCGCCGAGCTTCTCGATCGTCGGCCGGATCGCCTGCTCGCGATTTTGTGGCTCGTTGACCATCTTCGCCCACGCTTCGGACGTAAAGGACGCCTGCAACATGTAATGCGCCATGACTGCCTCCTCTGTCCCCGGAATGGGGAATGGCAGTCTATTTCAAAGTGGCAGGATCAAGTGCGGACTGCACGCGAAGCGATCGCCCGCCGCGCAAACACGAGACCGGCGGCGAGATAAAGGAAGCCGCCGGGCACCCACATGACGAGCCCGGCGAGCTGCTGATCGGCGAGCGAATAGCCGGCGTAGAGCTCGCGTGGCGCAAAAGTGAGAAGCGCACCGAGGATGCCGGTGTGAATCAGGGTGGCGAGCACCCACAGCGGCGCCTCGCCGGCGCGGCGCAGGAGGGAAGACCAGAAAAGAAGCGCGGTGCCGAAGAGCGCCGCGTGCGCGGCCATGTGCGCAGTGAGGCTCGCCGCCATCCAAACGATCATCGCGGGCGCATGCGCGAACCAGATCGCGCCGCCGTGCAGCGCGAAAGCGAGCGCGGGCGGAAACTTTAGTGCGGGCAGCGATAGCGCGAGTAGCGGAGCCGCGACGCCTATTAGCAGCATGTGCTGGACCATGTGGGCTGCGAGGCTGCGCTCGGCCGCGCCGTTCAGGGGGCCGAGCAGCGCGGCCGCAAGCGCGATGCATCCGAGAATCGAAGTGGCCACGCGCATGCGTCGTCGGACAAGGATTCGCGGCCTCAATTCCGTGACACGAATTCGCACCGTCCCGCCACTCCATGCCATGGCCGACAGGGGAGGAAGAGCGCCCGTGGGCTTTGCGGTATAGTCTTTTGGTTATGCAACAAGCAGTTAAGACCCCGGAGGGAGGTCAAAAGCACGACGGACGGCTCGCGCTCGGGCAGGTGCTCGACTGGCTGGTCGCGGATGCGATGGTGGGCGCCGAGGCTGCGGAGCAGCTCAAGAAGGAACGGCGCTACTACCGCGGCGCGACGCATCCGCTGGTGGTCGTCGCGCAGCAGAAATGGAAGAAGGGCTCCACTGCGCTCACGCTCGGCGTGCTGAGCGAGTGGCTGGCGAAGCGCGTAGGCATGGAATACCTGCACATCGATCCGCTGAAGATCGACTTCGCCGGCGTTACCGAGATCATGTCCTCGGCGTACGCGACGCGCTTTCGCATCCTGCCGGTCGCGCTCACGGCGAGGGAGGCGGTGATCGCCACCGGCGAGCCGGGCGTGCGCGACTGGGAGCCCGAGCTCTCGCGCATCATCAAGCGCGAGATCAAGCGCGTGATCGCGAACCCGCTCGACATCGAGCGCTATCAGGTCGAGTTCTACAACCTCGCCAAGTCGATCAAGGGCGCGAGCAAGGCGAGCTCGCTCTCGGGCCTGTCGAACTTCGAGCAGCTGGTCGAGCTCGGCAAGACCGCCGGCGACAAAGGGCAGCCGCTCGACGCCAACGACGCGCACGTGGTGCGCGTGGTCGACTGGCTGTGGCAGTACGCCTTCGAGCAGCGCGCGAGCGACATCCACATCGAGCCTCGGCGCGAGCAGGGCATCGTGCGTTTCCGGATCGACGGCGTGCTGCACCAGGTGTACCAGTTCCCGGCCCCGGTGCTCGCGGCGATGACGAGCCGCATCAAGATCCTCGCGCGCATGGACGTGGTCGAGAAGCGCCGCCCGCAGGACGGGCGCATCAAGACGCGCTCGGGCGAGCAGGACGTGGAGCTGCGCATCTCGACGCTGCCGACCGCGTTCGGCGAGAAGCTCGTGATGCGCATCTTCGACCCCGAGGTGCTGGTGCGCGACTTCGCCGAGCTCGGCTTCTCGCAGGAGGACCAGCGGCGCTGGAAGGAGATGACCGACCGGCCGAACGGCATCGTGCTGGTCACCGGGCCGACCGGCTCGGGCAAGACCACGACGCTCTACTCGACGCTGAAGAGCCTCGCCACGAGCGAAGTCAACGTGTGCACGATCGAGGACCCGATCGAGATGATCGAGCCGGCGTTCAACCAGATGCAGGTCGTGAGCGCGATCGATCTCGGTTTCGCCGAGGGCGTGCGCGCGCTGATGCGCCAGGATCCGGACATCATCATGGTGGGCGAGATCCGCGACCTCGAGACCGCCGAGATGGCGGTGCAGGCCGCGCTCACCGGGCACCTCGTGCTCTCCACCCTGCACACCAACGACGCGCCGAGCGCGATCGCGCGGCTGCTCGAGCTCGGCGTGCCGCCGTACCTCCTGAACGCGACGCTGAACGGCGTGATGGCGCAGCGCCTGGTGCGCACGCTGTGCCCGCACTGCAAGCAGGCGCTGGAGCCGAGCCGCGCCGAGGACCAGGAGGCCTGGGACGCGCTGGTGGCGCCGTGGAGGTCCAGGCACCCGGCGCGGCTCTACAAGCCGGTCGGTTGCCTCGAGTGCCGCATGACCGGGTACATGGGCCGGGTGGGGATCTACGAGACGCTCCTGTATACGGCTTCTCTCAAGAATCTTGCTTCGGAAAACGCCGATCTCGCGATGCTTCGCGAGCAGGCGTTCAAGGAAGGAATGAAGCCGCTGCGCATCTCGGGCGCGATGAAGATCGGCGCCGGCCTCACCACGATGGACGAGGTGCTCAAGGTCGCGCCTCCGGTGCGCGACCCGGCGGGGCGCGAATGATCGACCTGGTGCTGCTGGTGGCGGTCTCCGGGGGCGCGGTCTACCTGGTCATGCAGTACCTTGCGCGCAAGCGCGAAAGCGAACTCGCGCAGGCGCGGAACGACTCGGCGCGCTTCCGCGGCCTGACCGAGCTTTCGGCCGATTGGTTCTGGGAGACCGACTCCGAGCACCGCATCGTGTGGCTCTCGGGCGGGGCGCCGGTGGCGACGTTCTTCGGCCACACGCCCACTTACGGCAAGCGCATCTGGGAGATCCCCGGCGTCGAGGTGGAGCCACGCGCGCTCGAGGCGCATCGCGAGAGCCTGGAGGCGCGCCAGTCTTTCTTCGATCTCGAGATCTCCCGCATCGACGAGCGCGGCGCGCGACAGATCCACATCATCTCCGGCCAGTCGCGCTACGACGCCGAAGACAATTTCCTCGGCTACCGCGGGGTCGGGCGCGACGTCACCGAGCAGAGGAGCGCCGAGCGCGCCCTCTTTCGCGCCAAGGAGCGCCTCGAGCTCGCGCTCGACGGCGGCAACCTCGCCGAGTTCCATTTCCACGCCGAGCGCGGCGAGCTCTCCGCGGGCGATGGCTGGGTGCGCTTCCTCGGCCATACGCGCTCGCCCGCGGTCACGCTGGGCGCCGAGCTCATCGCGATGATGCATCCCGACGACCGCGTCGCCTACACCGAGGCGCTGGTGCGCGCGCTGAAGGGCGAGGTGCCGCTGTTCGACACCGAGTTCCGGGTGCGCACGCGCAAAGGCGAGTGGAAGTGGCTGCACGCGCGCGGGCGGGTCACCGAGCGCAGCGCCGACGGCCGTGCGAAGCAGGTGTCCGGCACAGTTGCCGACATCGACGAGCGCAGGCGCGCCGAAGCGGCGCTCGCCGAGCGCGAGCAGCGCTTCCGCGACGTGGTCGAGGCCTCGGGCGAGTACGTCTGGGAGACCGACGCGCAGTGGCGCTACACCTACCTCTCCGAGCGGGTCGAGGCGGTGCTCGGCTATCCGCGCGCCGAGCTCCTGGGACGCAAGCCGCGCGACTTCATGCCGCTCGGCGAGCCGAAGGCGGTCGACGAGTGGTTCGCCCGCACGGCGGAGGGCCAGCCGTTTCGGGACCTGCTGCACCGGATGATCACGAAGTCGGGCGGCGTAATCTGGCTTTCGGTAAGCGGAGTGCCGGTGCGCGACGCCAAGGGCCGGCTCAGCGGCTGGCGCGGCACCGGCGCCGACATCACCGCGCGCAAGCATGCGGAGGCGCGCATCGAGCAGCTCACCACGCGCGACGCGCTCACCAGCCTGCCGAATTCCACGCTGCTCGCCGACCGCGCAAGCCAGGCGATTCTCACCGCGGCGCGCAGCCGCTCGCAGTTCGCGCTGTTTTGCATCGACCTGGACCGCTTTACGCTGGTGAACGACTCGTTGGGGCACCGCGCCGGCGACGCCCTGCTGCGCTCGGTCGCCGAGCGCCTGGCGAATGTGGTGCACGGCGAGGACACGCTCGCGCGCCTGAGCGGTGACCAGTTCGTGCTCGTGCAAGCGATCCGCTCAAAGGGGGACCCGGCCGCGGAGGCCGCGGCGTCGGCGCAGCGCATCCTCGGCGTGCTGGCGCGGCCCTTCACCGTGCAGGGCAAGACGCTGAACGTCGCCGCGTCGATCGGCATCAGCATCTACCCGAACGACGGACGCGACTTTGTCGAGCTCCTGAAGAATGCCGACGCGGCGCTGAACTACGCGAAGGACACCGGCAAAGGCACCTGGCGCATGTTTGCGCCGGCGCTCAACGCGCGTGCCGCGGAGCGCCTGCGCCTGGAGAACGAGCTGCGTTCGGCGCTCGCCCGCGGCGAGCTCGCGCTGCACTGGCAGCCCGTGGTGCGCGGCTGGCCGCCTGAGCGACGCGCGGGCCCGGCGCCTTGGCGCGGGCGGATGGTGGGGGCGGAAGCGCTCGTGCGTTGGCAGCACCCCGAGCGGGGGCTTCTCGCCCCCGAACATTTCGTACCGCTCGCCGAGGAATGCGGCCTGATCCGCTCGATCGACGAGTGGGCGCTGGAGCGCGCGCTGTCGCAAGCGGGCGCCTGGCAGCGGCGCTACGGGCGGCGCCTGTGGTATGCGGTCAACGTCTCGGCACCCGGGCTTGCCCAGGGCGCCGAGTACCTGCAGAGGCTCGAGCATGCGCTCGTCGCCAACGGCATCGACGGCGAGACGCTGGAGCTCGAAGTCACCGAGCGCGTGATCATGGCGGGCCTCGCCGAGAACGTGGCCACGCTCGAAGCCATCGGCAAGCTCGGCGTGCGTTTCGCGATCGACGACTTCGGCACCGGTTACTCGAGCCTCGCGTATCTGCGCAGCCTCCCGATCGACAAGCTGAAGATCGACCGCTCCTTCCTGCGCGCGATCGATGCGCAGTCCGCCGACGCGGCGATCGTGCACGCGATCGCCGCGCTCGCCGATACGCTCGGGATCTCGGTCGCCGCCGAAGGCGTGGAGACCGCGCCGCAGCTCGAGCGCCTGCTCGGGCTCGGCTGCGAGGAATGGCAGGGACACTACTTCAGTGCGCCGCTCGACGCCGCGGCCTTCGAGGAGCTCCTGTCCAAGTCGCTGTCGGCACGCACCGCGCGCAGCTCGGAAGCCTGAATCAGCCCCTCGGCCGCCGCGTGCGCCGCGGCCGGCTCGGCTTCCGGCGCGAGGATCAGCTGGCAGCCGGTTTTCGCCACTTCCTTCGCAAGTCTTTCGATTTGAGAGATTCGTTCCTGCCTCACTGACCTTATGTAGACGGCCCGTATGCGGTCCGGATGGCGGTGCACCACGGCGCTGTAGATCTCCGGGTCCTCCTCGCCGCTGTCGCCGATCAGGATGAACTTTAGCTTCGGATACGTGGCGAGGATGTCCTCGATCGCCTTGCGCTTGTGCTCCTTCTCCGGGCGCAGGCCGAAGTCGCGGAGGAGAAGGGGGCCGAGCGGAAGCTTCTGGATCTCCAGGTACTCGAGCAGCGGCGCATACAGGTTCCAGGGGCTCTTCGAGATGTAGAAGAACGGGTTCACGCCCGCGTGCAGCGCGCGGTAGAAGGCCGCTACGCCCGGGAACGGCTTGCGCGTGCGTGCGTTGGAGAGCGCGGCGGTGAGGATCATCCTCACCTTGGTGCCGACGTGGCTCGCGACGATGGTGTCGTCGATGTCGCTGATCACCCCGAAACGCGCGCGCCTCGAAGGTACTAGAACCCTCGCGGTAGCTCTTGGGGACTCTTCTTCCTTCAAATGTAGTTCCACTTCCTGCCACACCCCGGGACCCAGGCGCCCGCGCGGCGCGATGGAGAGCCTGAAATAGCCCTCGCGGTCGGTCACGGTTTCGCTCTCGCGGCCGAGGAAGCGTGCGCGCAGCCGCGCGAGCGGCACTTCGTCGGATTCCAGCCGCTTCCAGAAGCGCACGAGGTTGCGCCAGCGGCTGTCGGAGTCCGCGACCGGCGTGAAGCCCTCGTCCTCGAGCACCCGGCCGCACACCAGCAGCCGCTCGCGCGTGCCGTACCCGAGGTACGGCATGATGATTACCTTATCGCGGAGGCTCAGTCGCGCAGGATGAGCGCCGACAGCGCCCACGACACGAGGCTGAAGACGATGGCGCCGAACACGCCGGCCCAGAAGCCGCCGACGTTGAAGCCCTCGAGCCAGCTTCCCACCATCCAGAAGAGCAGCCCGTTCAGCACGAAGATGAAAAGCCCGAGCGTCAGGATGGTGACGGGAAGCGTGAGCAGCACGAGCACCGGACGCACTACCGCGTTCACGAGACCGAGGATGAGCGCCGCCACCAGCGCGGCGCCGAAGCTCGAGACGCTGATTGACGGCATGAGATAGGCCACCGCGATTAACGCGACAGCGTTGATCAGCCAGACGAGGGCGAGCCTGAGGATCACGGCTGCGCAGAGTAGAACAGGTTGGTCAGGCTCTTGATATCGAGGCGCGCGAAGCGCGTGTAGCCCGAGCGGCGCACCAGCGCCTCGGTCGCCGCCGGGCCGAGGCAGGTGCCGAGTCCCGGCCCGCCGCGCGCGAGCGACTGCGTCATGCAGTGGAACACGCTGAAGCCGTAGAACGTCGCCGCCACCGGATTGCGGTTGTCCTCGAGCCGGTCCGCGGCCTTCGGCTCGACGATGAAGAGCGTTCCGTCCGACGCGAGCCGCGCACGAATTTCGTCCAGCGTCTTCACCGGCTCGGCCAGGTCGTGCAGCGCGTCGCAGAGTGTTATCAAGTCAAAACCAGAACCACGCTCCATTTCTGCAACGGTTCTCACATGGAACTTCATTCCCGGCGCTGCTGCTCTGGCCCGGCGGATGGATTCAGCGTCGGGGTCGATGCCGATGACCTCGGCCTTCGGAAACGCCTTGGCGAGCGCGATGCACACGCGCCCGGAGCCGCAGCCGACGTCGAGCGCGCGGCCGCCGGCGCGCAAGCGCTCAGCGGCCTGCGGCAGCGCCTTTATCCAATAGTCGGCAAAGCGGGCGTCGTACTGGCCGCCGTTGATGAGCTCGAGCGCCTCGACGCACTCCGGGCCGAACCGCTCGAAAGGCACACCGCCGCCCTCGCTGAAGGCACGCACCACGTCCGGCGCGACGCGCATGAGCGGCGGCACCATGGCGAACAGGCCGCCGACGAAGTGATCGGTGTCGTCGGAGGCGAGGAAGTAGGCGTGCTCCTCGGGGAGCGCGTAGGTCTCGCGCGCCGGGTCGTAGTCGAGATAGCCGGCGGCCACCATCCCCTTCAGCCATTCTTCGACATACCGGGGTTGGAGATTCGACGCGGCAATGACCTCGGCCGCCTTCAACGGCCCTTTTCCTTGCAGGCTGCGCCAGAGGCCGGTCTTGACGCCGACGTAGACCATGCCCGCGGTCATGGCGCCCGCCATGTCGCGGAACACCTTGTCCAACGCCTGTCTTACCTTCTCCTTGTCTATTCCCACAGCCCTTTCGGCATGGGCAAGCCGGCATAGTCGGCGTCGGTGAGCGGCCCGTCGGGCTCGATGCCGAGGCGCTCGAGCACGGCGATGATCTGGCGCGCGTGCTGCGCCGAATGCCAGGTGCAGCGCTCGAGCAGCTCGTGCAGCGGGCGCGCGCCGTAATAAGTATTCACGGTCTGGCGGCAGGACTTGTCGGAAAGGCCGCTCCACCAGCGCTCGAGCCGGTTCTCGACGCGCTTGCCGTATTCGCGAATGTTCTCGGTCGAGACCACATCGGCCGGCGGGGGCGCGTTGTAGACGGCCGTCAGGTCGCCGACTCCGTCCTCGACCGCCTGGAGAAAGGCGTCCGGAATCTGGTAAATGTGGTAGGCAAGGTCACGGATGCTTCGGTCGCGACTCTCGATCGCGCGCTGGCCGAGCTTGGAGACGGGAAGCTGACGCGCATGCCGCTGCGCCGCGCGCAACACGTGGAGCCATTTTCGCATCAGCGCTTCGGGAGACAGGCGCGGCTGGTCGAAGCTTCGGCCAATGAAGCGCGACACGTCCTCTAGCGCCTGCGCGAACACGAACTCGCCGCCGCGCACCACGACCGGCACGGTCTTCACGCCAAAGGCGAGCAGCTCGCGCATCGCCTCGGGACGCGCCGAAACGTCGATCGACTCGAACGGCACGCCCTCGCGCGCGAGGTATTCCTTCACCTTCACGCAGCTCGAGCAGCCGGGCCGCCAGTACACCTTGAGGTCGGGATTCATGGGGCGACCGTCACTCCTTTCACGGCGTGCTTCTCGATCATCTTCGCGACCAGACCCGATCGCTTTGCTTCCTCGACAAAATCGCGCGTGAACTGCGCTGCATTCTCGCGATTCCGAGAGACCCCTATCGCCTGCTGCACTCCGCTCACCTGGCCCTCGAGCACGCGCGAGCCCGGCAGCCTCTCGGCATCGGCGACAAGTCGTGGTTTCAGGCCTGCAAGCACGTTGAGTTTCTCTTTCAGAAAAAGTTCATAAGAAGCGTCGATGCCCTCGGCGCGCACGAGCTTGGCGTGCTTAAGCGTGCGACTGAGATAGAGGTCATAGGCGCTGCGCGCCGAAACCGCGACGCGCACGCCATCGCGGTCGACCTCGGCGATGCTGCGGATTGGCGAGCCAGCAGGCACTAGGAAAGTGACCGGGATCTCGAGATACGCCTTGGTGAACGCGATCTCGGCGGCGCGCTGCGGCTCGGCGCCGAGAAAGCCGACGTCGCACTTGCCGTCGCGCACCGCGTCGGCGAGCTGGCCGGCCTGCGCGAATTTCACGAACTCCACCGGAACGCCGAGCCGCCTGCCGAGCTCGCGGCCGAGGTCGGGCGCGATGCCGCGTGGCGCGCCGTCGGGCGCGTCCTTGAGGACGAGGAGGAAGTTGCCGTAATTCAGGCCGACGCGCAGCTTGCCGCTTGGCGCAAGCTCTTTTCTCGCCTCGTTCACTTGCGTGGCTCCACGAGCGGCACGAAGTCGTACTCGCCGATGCCCTGGAGCACGAGGAACGTGGCCGATTTCTCCCCGCCGTTCGTCACGAGGTGCGGGCGCCGGGCGTGCGCGGTATAGCTCTGCCCGGGCTTCAAGCGCACCTCCTCTTTCGGGTCCTGCAGGAAGATCCTGAGCTCGCCCTCGAGCACGTAGAAAGTGTCCTGCACGTTGCTGTGATAGTGCCAGGGCACCTTCTGGGTCTTCGAAATCTGCAGCTCGGTGATGCGAAAGCCGGGGCGCGCGGCATGCTCGGCGCGGCGCTCGACTTCGTACAGCGGACGGTCGTCCTTCACGGCCTGGATCATAGCTCGCCGATTCCCTTGAAAAACGTATAGCAGAAAACGCCGTCCGCTTCAGCGGTGCGGTAGAGCGCGCGGATTCCTTCGTCGAAGCGCTCGGGCGAGATCATGCCGCCCCTGATCGCGTTGTCACGCACACCCTCGATCATGGCGGTGAAGGTTCTGCGCGTGAAGCCCTCGACGAGGTGCGGGCGGCTCGAGTCGACATACACCATGCGCGGCGAGACGCGCACGTTGCGCAGCCCCGCCCGCCGCAGCAGCGGGTAGAGCTCGCGGCCGATGTTGGCGTTGCCGCCGGCGGCGCGCTGGAGCTCGACCTGGCACCGGATCGCCTCGTGCGCGGCATCGCTTTCGGGGTGGAAGTAGGTCGAGCCGTGGTCGCCCTCGATGACGGTCATCGTTCCCCGGGGCTTCAGCAGGGTTTTCAGCCGCTCGAGCGCTTCGAGCGGTCGGGACAGGTGCTCGAGCACAAAGCAGACAAACACGTGATCAAACGAAGCGCGCTCGAAGGGCAGGGCGAAGATATCGGCCTGCTGGAAGCGCACGTTGGCGAGGCCGGCCGCCTCGACCTTGGTTTTCGCC
>DASTPE010000092.1:0-12610 GCA_035762345.1 Burkholderiales bacterium | reverse complement strand
GGGAATGGAGGAGTCGGTGAGTGCGCCGTAGACGATCATGTTGATCGACGGCGGGATCAGGATCCCGAGCGTGCCGCCGGCGGCGATGGTGCCCAGGAACAGCCGCTCCGAATAGCCGTGCTTCTTGATCTCGCCCATCGCGACCGTGCCGATGGTGGCGGCGGTGGCGACGCTCGAGCCCGAGGTGGCGGCGAACATGGCGCAGGCGGCGATGTTCGAGTGCAGTAGGCCGCCCGGCAGCCAGGGCACCCACAGCACGAGCGCGCTGTACATGCGCTCGGCGGTTCCCGAGCGCAGCAGGATCTCGCCCAGCAGCACGAAGAACGGGATCGCGACCAGCAGGAAGTTGTTCGAGGTCGCCCACGCCAGCTCGCCGAGCGCGAGCGTGAGCGGCAGCTTCGAATAGAGCTCCGAAAGCGCGAGGCCGAGTACGCCGAGCGCGGCCGCGACCGGAATGGAAAGCGCGAGCAGCGCGATCAGGATCGCGAGCGCGGTCCCGACCATAAATCTTCGATTTCCTGCTGTATCTCCTCCGCGGCCGAGCGGGTGCTGATCGCCTGCTCGGCCGCCGCTGCCTTGCCGCGCGCCACCAGCGCGGCGGCGTGGGCAAGGAGGGCGAGCCCGACGAGGAAGAAGAGCGCCAGCCCGGCGAGCCAGATCGACTGCGGCAGCACCGTGGGGGTCTGCAGCGCCGACTGGCTGCGCGACCCGGAGACCCAGGACTGCTGCACCACGCTCCAGCCGTGGCGCGCGATCAACCCGAAAAAGGCAATGAACAGCGCGAGCCCGGCGAAGTCGAGCGCTAGGCGAAGCGGCCGCGCCAGCAGCACATAGAGCGAGTCGATCCGGATGTGCGCGCGGTCGAGGAGCGCGGCGCCGAGCGACCACGCGGTGCCGAGGGCGAGCGCGTAGCCGGCGAGCTCGTCTGCGCCGCCGATCGACGCGTTGAAGAGCTTGCGTAGCGTGACGTCGACCCCGATGAGAACCGCGGCGGCGAGCACGAGCCCACCTCCGAGCCATAGCCCGAAGCGCGTCAGCCGCCGGGCGAGCGAGATCAGTTCGTCGGCGCTTTCAGACCGAGTGCCTTGCCGACGGTGTTGTTCCACTCCTCGGCGCACTCCCTGCCGCAGCGCTTCGCCCAGCCGGCGAGCACCGCGCCCTCGACCAGCTTCTTGTGCGTCTCGGCTTCCGCCGGCTTCACCGGGACGATGGTGATGCTGGCGAGCTTGCCCATGGTGCAGGGCTGCTTTCCGGTGTTGCAGTTATCGGCCTCGGCGGTGGCCTTCTTGAGCGTGCCCCACATCTTGTCCTCGTAGCCCTTGATCTCGCGCAGCAGGAAGTCCTGCACGCGCTTGTCGAGCCGGTTCCAGGCGTTGAGGTTCACCGCCATCACGTTGATGCTCCAGCCAAGCGACATGGGATAGAGCGACTTGGTCACTTCCGGCCAGCCGGCGGTGTTGCCCGAGAGGCTGCCAGTGACGCCGCAATCGACCACGCCGTTGTTGAGCGCGGGCACGACTTCGGCGAACGCCATGCTGACCGCGGTGGCACCAACGCCGGCAAGGAAGTCGCGCATGGTGTTGTTGAACACTCGGACCTTCTTGCCTTTCAGGTCGGCGAGGCCGCCGAGCACGCCGCGGCACCAGAACACCTGCGGCGGGTTACCGCCGAAGGCGAGCAGCTTCGCGTTCCAGTTTTTCTGCATCTGGCGGTCAATCACCGCGCGGTAAGCCTCGCACCCGGCGCGCGCCTTGTCGGCGTCGAGCGTGATGCCGGCGAGATCGCAGCCCTCGAAACGCGGGTCGTCGCCCGCCATCTTGGAGATGTCCATGCCGGCGAAATCCATCACGCCGAGCCGCAGCAGCCGCAGCATCGTCTTGTCGTCGATGCCCATCTGGTCGAGCGGCGTGATGTCCGCCGTGATCGCGCCCTTCGAGGCCTTCGGCAGCGTGTCGCGCCAGAAGGGCACTTCGTCCACGATGGACGCCACCGTCGGCGCGTTGAGGCCGATGACCTTGAACTGGGTTCGTGGAAGTTCCTGCGCGCCGATCGGCAGCGCGAGCAGCACCGCGACTGCGCCGAGCATGCACCGTAGCATTGGGGGTTTCCTCCTCGCGGAAATGGTACACCTCAAAGGTATTCGTAGCCCCAGCCGAAGAAGGGCTCGCCGCCCTGCGGGGTAATGAGCGCGACCTCCTCGAGCCAGGCGCGGCTCGACTCGCCGCCGGGATACACCATGTGGAGCGGCACCACCATGCCGGCTTCGAATGGCCAGTCGGAGGTTGCGCTGTCGACATCCCAGTGCGAGAGCCCGAGGCCGTGGAAGAAGATCACCGCGGCGTCGGCATCCCGGACGCCGGCCTTGCGGTAGAGGGCGCGGCCGCGGGCCTGGAGCTCGCTCGGCCGGGCGCCGGGCTTCATCTCGGAGATGAGCGCTTCCGTGACCTGCGCCGTGGCGTGCAGGTTGCGGCGGCCTTCTGGCGTTGGCTCGCCGCCGACCACCCAGGTCTTGCCGCCGTCCCAGCAGTAGAGGTCGAGCGTGCCGTGGCAGTCGAACATCACGTGCACGCCGGGCTCGACTTCGAAGTCTTCCAGGCCGGTCTGCAAGATGAGCGCCGCCTCCGCGCCACGCGGATGGCCCCACACCATGGCGCCGGGATCGCGCACGAACCCGCCGAGGTCGGTAACGGCGGCATGGTAGGCGCGGTTCAGCTCGCGCCAGCGCATGCCCTTGTGCCAGGAGTTGATCGTGCGCTCGATCGCCGCGCGGTTGAGCGCGGTGGCGCGGCGCAGGAGATCCAGCTCCGTCGGCGTCTTCACCGCGCGCGCGAACATGAGCGAGTCGTAGGCGTCCACTGCCTGGATGTCTAATCGTCGACCGAATCCCAGATCGTCGAAGCCAACCTTCCGGCCATCGAGCCCGAGCTCCGTCAGCGCGCCGCGCAGCGCGGTCGCCATGTCGAACGCGTAGTGCTCACGCGCGCCGCGCACCCAGTCGATGCCGCTCGCGGCGCGCGGGATGAAACGGTCGATGTCTTCGCGCCTCGGCGCGCGGTCGATCGGCATCATCACCGCTCGGAACGGCCGGATGTCGCGCACCCAGCTCGGCTGGACGAGAAAGGTCGCGAGGTAATAGTCCGCGATCACCAGGATGGGATGCTCGGACGCGTGCCGCGACAGCACGAGCGCGTACGGACGCGGCTCGTCCGCCTTGTGCGCAATACCGTTGAAGCCGCTAAGGTAGAACACATTGAGCGGCGTCGAGGCGACGATGCCGTCCAGCCCACGCGCCGCCATCGCCGCCAGCAGCCGCTCGAGGTTGCAGAAGCGCTCCGGAAGCGGTTGTCGTTCGAGCATTACTGCAAGGCCCGCTTCAACCGGGCAACGCCGTCCGCCAGCTTCTCTTCCGACGCGGCGAAGCACCAGCGCACGAACCCCTCGCCCTCCGGGCCGAACGCCGAGCCGGGCGCGAGGCCGAGGCCGACCTCGCGCACGAGCTGCTTGCAGAAGGCGAGGCTGTCCGCTACGCCTTCGACTCTAAAGAAGGCGTACATGGTGCCCGAGGGCACGGCGACTTTCACTCTTGGAATCTCCTTCAGCTCGGAAACGAGAAAATCCCGCGCCTTCCTGAAGCGGTAGCGCGTGCGCGCGATCACCGGCTCTCCCTCTTTCACCGCGGCGATACCGGCGCGTTGCACGAAGACCGGGGCGCAGGACGTGTTGTATTCGATCAGCTTGCCGAGATCCGCGGTGAGCCCCGGCGGCACGACGAGCCAGCCGAGCCGCCAACCGGTCATGAGCCACGACTTGGAGAAGGTATTGGCGCTGATCACACGATCTTGCGTTTCAGTTAAGTCGAGAAAAGAAGGTGCAATTCCTTCGTCGCCGTAATAGAGACGCTCATAGGCATCGTCGGCGAAGATCCAGATGCCGTGCTTGCGGCAGCGCTCGAGGATCGCCTTCTGCTCCGCCCTGGTGACGGTCCACCCGGTCGGGTTGTTGGGCGAATTGAGGTAAAGCGCTCGCGTGCCCGGCTTCAGCCGGTCGAGCAATTCATCCAGGTCGAGCTTCCATCCCTTGGGCGAGAATTCGAGCGCCACCGTGTCGACGCTTGCGCCGAGGATCTTGGGAATCTCCTGCAGATTCGGCCACAGCGGCACGACCTGTACCACGCGGTCGCCGGGATCGACGAGAAGCTGCGAGGCGACCATCAGCGCGTTCACCCCCGCGCTGGTCACCGCGATCTGCTCGGGTTGGGTTTGTCCATGCAAACGAGAGACATAGGCGGCGAGCGCCTCTCTCAGCTCCGCAATGCCGAGGTTGTGGGTGTAGAACACCTCGCCCGCCGCAATCGACTCGGTTCCCGCCTTGCGGATGAAGTCGGGGGTCGGCTCGTCGGGCTCGCCGACCCAGAACGGCAGCACGTTGGGGTTGCCGATGCCGGCGTTGTAGAGTTCGCGGATTTTGGACGCGGTCAGCGCGCGCACCGCGGCTCGCGCCGCCAGCGGAGATCCGGTTTTCATGAACCGCCGCATTTTAGACTGGTCGCTCGTTGCGGCCGTCGGGACGATGATCGCCTGGGGCATGAACTTCGCGTTCGTGAAGTACGTGCTCGACCACCTCGGGGTGGGCGCGTTTATGTTCCTGCGCTTTGCGGTGCTGCCGCTCCTTGGCCTGGTGCTTCTCGTGGCGATCTTCCGGCATCGCGTCGCGCATACCTGGCCCAAGCGCGCCGACCTGCCGCGCTTTCTCCTGTGTGCGCTCGTCGGCCACGTGCTGCATATCAGCGCGGTGATGTACGGGATGAACCTCTCTACCGCGTTCTCCTCGTCGCTGGTGCTGACCTGCCAGCCGCTCTTCACGCTCGCGATCCTTGCCGTGCTCGGCGCCGAGCGCCTGCGTCGCCAGCAGGTCGCCGGGACGCTGATCGCGTTCTCCGGCATCGTGCTCTTCCTCGCCGACAAATTCGCCGCCGGCCTCTCGCGCGCCGGCCTGGGCGACCTGACGCTTCTCGTCGCGGGCGCGGCGTTTTCCGCCTATACCGTGCTCCAGCGGCCCCTCGCCGATCGCTACGGGCCGCTCATCGTGCTGTCGTATACGCTGCTTTTCTCGATGCCGATCATGCTCGTATTCACCTACCGTTCTATGGCTGAAGTCCACCTCGCGGCGTTCGGCCCCGCAATCTGGGCAGCGCTCTTCTGGGCGCTCGTGGTCTGCTCTTTCTTCGGCTGGCTGCTCTGGACCTGGGTGAACAGTGTGCGCGGCGTCGCGCGCAGCGCGCCCTTTATGTACCTGATGCCGCCGGTCGCGGGCGTCATGGCCTGGCTCACACTTGGCGAGACCTTCACCTGGCTCAAGCTCGCCGGCGCGGCGATCACGATGGCGGGCGTTGCCTGGGCGCAGTTCGGCGGCGGTCCGCCTGCCAAAGAAGCGGGGCAGCCAGACTCGGCATGAGAATCCCGCGCACAGTCTGGGCACTTGGCGCGGTGTCGCTGCTGATGGACCTCTCCTCTGAGCTCGTCCACAGCCTGCTCCCGGTATTCATGGTGACGGTCCTTGGGGCGAGCATGCTGGCGGTCGGCGTGGTGGAAGGCATCGCGGAAGCGACCGCTTCGATCGTGAAGCTCTTCTCGGGCGCGATCTCCGATCGTCTCGGGCGCAGGAAGCCGATCGTGGTGCTGGGCTACGGGCTCGCCGCGCTGTCCAAGCCGCTCTTCCCGCTCGCCGCGTCGGTGCCGCTGGTGCTCGGCGCGCGCTTCATGGACCGTGTCGGCAAGGGAATTCGCGGCGCGCCGCGCGACGCGCTTATCGCAGATGTCACGCCCGACGGCGCGCGCGGCGCGGCTTATGGGCTGCGCCAGGCGCTCGATACGGTGGGCGCGATGCTCGGTCCGCTTGCCGCTATCGCCCTGATGCTCGCGCTTGCGAACGACGTGCGGAGCGTGCTCTGGTGGGCCGTCGCTCCCGCGGTGCTCTCAGTGGTAGTTCTGGTGGCCTTTGTGAGAGAACCGACGGGCGCCGTGGCGCCGTTGCAGCGGCCGCTCTTCAAATCCTTTCATCGAATTGGAAAGCGCACCTGGCTCGTCGTGGCCGTGGGCGCGGTACTAACGCTGGCACGCTTCTCGGAAGCCTTCCTCGTCCTGCGCGCGCAAGGCCTTGGCATCGCGCTCGCCATGGTCCCGATCGTGCTGGTGGTGATGAACGTAGCCTACACCGCGACCGCGTATCCCGCCGGCGTCGCGGCGGACCGCGGCCACCGCAAGGCGCTCCTGGTCTGGGGGCTGGTTGCGCTTATTGCCTCGGACCTCGTGATCGCATCCGCCGCTTCCTGGGTACTGTTCTTCGCCGGCGTCGTGCTTTGGGGCCTGCACATGGGCCTCACGCAGGGGCTGCTTTCGACGCTGGTTGCCGACGCCGCGCCCGCGGACCTGCGCGGCACGGCTTTCGGGGTGTTCCACCTCGTGTCCGGCGTCGCGATGCTCCTCGCGAGCGTAATTGCCGGTGCTGTGTGGGACGCCTACGGCCCGGCGTGGACCTTCTACGCCGGCGCCGCTTTCACCTCGCTTGCATTGCTCGGGCTGCTTGCGGTGCGAAGAAGCTCCTGAAGGCGGCGAGCGCTCGATCGATGCCGGCCGCGTCGACATCCAGGTGCGTGACCAGCCGCATCGGTGCGCGGGGCAACACGAGAATTTCAGATTGAAGCAGCTTGGCCCCGAGCTGCTGAGACGTGGCCACATCAATCTTGACTAGCACCATGTTGGTGTTGAGCTGGACCTCGAGCCCGATCTCGCGCAGGCCGCGCGCCAGCCTTTCCGCATTCTCATGGTCCGTCTTCAGTCTTTGCACGTTGTTCTCGAGCGCATAGAGCCCGGCCGCGGCGATTACGCCCGCCTGCCGCATGCCTCCGCCAAGGATCTTTCTCGCCCTTCTCGCCTTTTGTATGAACTCTTTCTTGCCGAGAAGGACCGTGCCGGCGGGCGCGCCGAGTCCTTTCGACAGGCACGACGACACTGAGTCGAAGCCTGCGCAAAGGTCCTTCACCTTCGTGTTGAGCGCGGTAGCAGCATTGAAGATCCGCGCGCCGTCGAGGTGGATGGAGAGACTCTTTCTCCTGACAAGATCGACGGCTTTCGCCATGTATTCGCGCGGCAGAACCCGTCCGGTGATCGTGTTTTCCAGCGCGAGCAGGTGAGTGCGCGGGAAATGCGGATCGTCCGGTTTGATCGCCGCCTCGACCTGGGCGAGGTCCAGCGTGCCGTCGGGGCGGTTGGGGATTGCCTGCGGATGAATCGAGCCGAGCACCGAGACGCCGCCCGCCTCGTAGCGGTAGCTGTGCGCCTCCATGCCGAGGATGACCTCCTCGCCGCGCTGGCAGTGGCTCATCAGCGCCGCGAGGTTCGACTGTGTCCCGCTCGGAAAAAGCAGCGCGTCCTCGACGCCGAAGATCTCGGCGGCGCGCGCCTGCAGGCGGTTCACCGTCGGGTCGTCGCCGAAGACATCGTCGCCCAGCTCGGCGTCGTGCATCGCCTTTCGCATCCCGGGCGACGGGCGGGTTACGGTATCGGAGCGCAGGTCGACAAGCGTTGTCATGGCCCGGATACTATGCCACGCCGCGATGCACGCGCGCACGCTCGGAGTCGAGATGTTGAAGCGCGGCTTCCCGCGTGGCTACGCCGCCGGCGTGCTCTCGTATGGCTCTCTTATGACGCCGATCATCCCGCCCGGCATCGGCTTCATCCTCTACGTGTGCCAGATCCTCAAGTGTCCGATGGGCCAGTACACGAGCGAGTCGATGCCATTCCTGATCGCGGTTTCGGCGGTAACCTTGCTTCTCATCTTCGTCCCGGAAATCGTCCTGTGGCTGCCGAACCTGATCTTCGGCAAAGGCTGATCGCGCAGCGCGTGATCCCGGTGCTGCGGCTCGCGAGCGCCGAACTCACCGAGCGCGCGATCGACTGCCTGGTAGAGGCCGGCTTCAAGCTGGTCGAAGTCACGATGACCACCCCAGATGCTCTCGAGATCATCTCGAAAACCAGGAATGCAGGGGCCGGAACAGTGCTCGACCTCGATACCGCGAAGCGCTGCATCGATGCCGGAGCGCAATTCCTGGTGTCGCCTTGTCTCGTGCCCGGCATGGCGAAGCTCGCGCACGACGCGGGCCGTCTTGCCTTGATCGGCGGCTTCACCCCGGGCGAGATCCTCGCCGCGCACCGCGAGGGCGCCGACATCGTCAAGGTGTTCCCGGCTTCGACGGGCGGCCCCGAGCATCTTAGGGCGATTCACGCCGTTTTCCCCCATATCCCGCTCTGTCCGACCGGAGGGGTTTCCCTCGACAATATGGGAAAGTACTTCGACGCAGGAGCGGTCTTCGTGGGAGTGGGAAACAACATCGTCGACCAGGAGGCGCTTGCTGCCGGCGACCGCGCACGTGTCCTCGCCCACGCGATGCGGTTTCTCGAATGATCGTCTCCATCGGCGAGCCGATGGTGGAATTCAACCAGACGAAGCCTGGCGAAAGGACATTCCTGCAGGGCTTCGGCGGAGATTCGTCGAATATGATCATCGCCGCGGCGCGCAGCGGCGCGCGCACCGCTTATGTCACCCGCGTCGGCGACGACGAGTTCGGCCGCATGCTGCTCGCGTTCTGGAAGCGCGAAGGCGTGGACACCAGCGCGGTGATCGTCGACCGCGACGCGGCCACCGGCGCCTATTTCGTCACTCACGGACCGCAGGGCCACGTTTTCAGCTACCTGCGCTCCGGTTCGGCAGCAAGTCGCATCCGCCCTGAAGATCTTCCGGATTTGAGCAAAGCATCCGTGGTCCACGCTTCGGGAATCAGCATGGCGATTTCACAGTCGGCGTGCGATACCGTTCTTGCAGCCTTCTCAAAAGCAAGAACCATTTCCTTCGACTCCAACCTGCGCCTCAAGCTCTCGCCGCTCGCCCGCGCGCGGGCGATGATCGGCGCGGCCGCGGCGATGGCGGATTACTTCTTTCCGAGCATCGAAGATGCCCGAGAGCTGAGCGGCACGGAATCGGTTGACGAGAACCTCGGCTGGGCACACGGGCTTGGAGCGAAGACCGTGTTTCTCAAGCTCGGCCCGCAGGGCGTCGTCGTCAGCGACGGAAATCGCAGCGAGCGCATCACGGGGATCAATGTGAAAGCGGTCGACGCAACTGGCGCCGGAGACTGCTTCTGCGGCGCGGCGCTTGCGCGCCTCGCCGCGGGAGACTCGATCTGGGAAGCCGCGCGCTATGCCAACGCAGCGGCCGCGCTCGCCACCACCGGCTTCGGTGCGGTGGATCCCCTGCCCCGGCCCGAGCAGGTTCACAAACTCATTTCCACTTCTTGAACAGAACTCACTCGCGCATCGCGCGGCTGATCGCGGCACGCATGGAACCCGGGCTCGCGGCGGCGCTGCAGGGCAAGCGCGTCCTGATGCAGAACCGCGGCGTCTGGACCCTGTTTCACGCCCGGGACTCGGACCTGCCCGTCCCTTTCCTGCGCGGCGACGCCTTCTTCTCCCGCCTCGACGGCGAGTGGTGGATGCGCTTCGGCGGCGAGCCGCAGTCGAGCCCAGACGCGGAAAACGGCGCAGACGTCTTGCTGTCGAAGAGGACGCCTTTTTCGGCGGAAGTGCAGTAATTTAGAGTTTCCCATGTCGGCCATGGAAGCCTTGGTCGTCGTTCTGCTGGTTGCACTGCCGTGGTGGTGGCTGGTGCACCGCGAGCTAGCCAAGCTGACCGATGCCCGCTACCTGCGCGCGCACGGCATCGTCATTGTGTCGGAGCGCGCGCTGCAGGCGCGCTCGGCGCCGATCGGCGAGTACATGGGCCACCCGATCTGGGGCAGCGTGCGGTTCATGGACATGGAGTACCGCTTCGACCACGTGCTGGACCGCAAGGCGCGCGAGCAGCTCGCGCCGCGCGAGCTCTTTCTCGAGCCCGGGCTGGTCTACGTCACGGACTAGCCGCGCCTTGCGTATGATTGCGCCTTCGAAAAGGAGGCGGATCGATGATCGCAAGACTGCTATGCCTGCTGGCCGCGATAACACCCGCGCTCGTTGCGGCCCAGGCATGCCCCGATAAGAACATCCTGTACTGGCAGGCCTTCCCGACCGGCGGCGAGTCCGACATCTCGGCGCGCCACCAGCAACTGGTGCTGAAGAAGAAATGCCCGGCGATCGAGACTATCATCCAGTACAAGCCGGGCGCCGGCGGCGCCCTGATGTGGGCCCAGGCGAACGCGCTGCCCGCCGACGGCTTCAATATCTACGGCATCAATCTGCCGCACATCGTGCTGCAACCGATGGAGGGCCAGGTACAGTACAAGACCGACGACCTGGTGCCCGTGTACTGGTATCACTACACGCCCGACGCCCTCGTGGTGACTGAGGGTAGCGGGATCAAGACGTTCCAGGAATTCGTCGCGGCAGCCAAGGCGCAGCCCGAAAAGCTCAGCCTCGGCGGCTCCGGGCTCAATTCCGCCAACCACGCGGCGCACGTGCGACTGAACGCGACGTTCGGTTTCAAAACCACTTACGTGCCGTTCAAAGGCACCGGCGACATGACGACCGCGGTGCTCGGCGGCCATGTCTCGGGTGCGATGTCCTATACCGCGTTCGCGATCAACAACAAGGGGAAAGTGCGGGCGCTCGCTGTGGCGATGGAGAAGCGCCATCCCCTGCTACCCGACGCACCGACGTTCAAGGAGCTTGGCGTTGACTGGGTCGACGGCGCGTTCCGCGGTATCGGCATGCCGAAGTCCGCGACTGCAGAGCAGCGTAAGCGCATGTCGGACCTCTTCGCCGCGCTCAACGCCGACCCGGAGATGAAGGAGCTCGCCGCGAAGAGCGGCTTCGAGCTCGTGAACGTGGGCGTCGACAAGATGGACGCCTTCATGAAAGAGAAGGTGAAGGTCTACACGGACGCCGGCAAGCGCATGGGCCTGGGCGCGAAGTAACAATCGGCGACGGAGCCGTTGCCTCCGGACGCTGCGTGTTGCCGGAATTTGAGCCGCCGTGCCAAAAACGAGTAGCTTCCTAAGCCGATGAGCGGCCGTTAGCATCCGCGCATGCTCATCAACTGCGTCGCCTACCAGGACGGCCGCAAGCTCGCAGACATCAAGCTGGACGAAATCCATACGTATGTGGCACGCCCGGACTGTTTCGTCTGGGTGGCGCTGGCCGATCCAACCGACGCAGAGCTTACGGACATGCAGGACGGGTTCCACCTGCACGAGCTGGCGGTGGAAGATGCCGGCCACCAGCACGAGGCGGTGGCGCGCCCGAAGGTAGAGGAGTACAGCGATACGCTGTTCGTGGTGATGAACACGGTGGAGCTCATGCCCACCGATGAAATCAAGCTCGGCGAAATGGCCGTGTTTGTCGGGAGCAACTACGTGCTGTCGGTGCGCAGGCGCGCGGAACGCGGCTTCCGGGAAGTGCGCGCGAATGCCGAGCGCCACCCGGAGCTGTTGCGCCGCGGGCCGGGCTTCGTGCTTTACGCCCTGATGGACGCGGTCGTGGACCGCTACTTCCCGGTGCTCGAGGCGGTCGAGATGGAGCTCGAAGTGATCGAGGAACGACTCTTCACTCCCGGCGCCTCGCCGCGCGAGAACATCGAGTCGCTTTACTATGTGAAGCAGCAGCTCACCACCTTGAAGCACGCCGCCGGCCCGCTGCTCGAGAACGTGAGCAAGCTCTTCGGTGGCCGCGTGCCGCAGGCGTGTGCCGGCGTCGGCGAGTACTTCCGCGATGTCTACGACCACCTGGTGCGGATCAACCAGTCGATCGAGGCCGCGCGCGACACCGTCGGCACGGGCATTCAGGTAGCGCTCGCCATGGTGGCGACCCGCCAGGGGGAAATCACGCGCATGCTCGCCGCCTACGCGGCTCTCGTCGCGGTGCCGACGATGATCGCGGGGATCTACGGCATGAACTTCAAGCACATGCCCGAGCTCGACTGGGCCTTCGGTTACCCGATGATCGTGGGCGCGATCGTGGCGATCGACGCGTTCCTTTTCACGCGCTTCAGGAAGGCGGGCTGGCTGTAAGCTACAGGACTCCAAAAGGGTTTTCCCCTTTCTGTTAGTTTCGCGGGGTGGAGTTCTTGAACCTCGCTATCCTGATCGGCGCCGCGCTGCTGCTTCTCAGCATCGTCGTCAGCGACATCTCGTCGCGCCTTGGTGCACCGCTACTGCTCGTTTTCCTCGGTCTCGGCATGCTCGCCGGCGAAGATGGCCCGGGCGGAATCCGCTTCGACGATTTCGAGAGCTCCTACGTGATAGGGACGCTCGCCCTCGCGGTCATCATCTTCGATGGTGGGCTGCACACCAGCCGCGATACCTTTCGCGTGGCTCTATGGCCTGCGGTGAGCCTCGCTACCGTTGGAGTATTGGTCACCGCCGCCCTCCTCGGCCTGCTCGCCGCCTGGGTGCTGGGACTCTCGTGGCTCGAAGGCATGCTGCTCGGCGCGGTCGTCGGCTCGACAGACGCGGCGGCGGTGTTTGCGCTCCTTCGAACGCAGGGCGCGGCGCTCAAGTCGCGCGTCGCTTCCACGCTCGAGATCGAGTCGGGCAGCAACGATCCGATGGCGGTGTTTCTCACCG
>DASTPE010000091.1:0-8354 GCA_035762345.1 Burkholderiales bacterium | reverse complement strand
GCGAAACTGCCCGACAAGATGGCGCTTTCGGTGGACGCGCAGATGGACGACGGCAAAGGAAAAACAGGCGGCGTGCGCGCCAACAAAGCGACTTATCATCAGAATAACGGCAAGGGAAAAGGGAATGGCGGCGGGACGCTGGCGGTGAAGGACGTGGCCGACGATTACGTGGAGGACGGCGTGACGACCTATGTGGTGTGTCGACAGATCCTGCTCTAAATTCGAGCGGCTGCCCGTGCACAGCTAGAAAGGCATTGCTTATCCGTCCGACTGAACCGCTTCTTCGCCGCAGCACTCGACAAGCGCGCTCGTTAGTGAGGTCGCAACGTTTCTGACTGACTCTGTAACCAGTCGTGCAGCCGGCTCGCTTATTGCATCTCTCAACCTTTGCTAAATCATGACCTTACGCATGGGGGTCGATGTAGGCGGGACGAAAATCGCGGTCGCGGTGCTCGGCGCCGACGGCGCCGAGCGGCTTCGCCGGCGCGTGTTCTACAAGCGCCGCGAATACGACGCCGCGTTCGGACTGCTTCTCGAGACGGTGAGGATGGCGGAAGACGACGCCTCTGAGCCGTGCACGATCGGCGTCGGCATGCCCGGGTTGGTCGATCCAGATACCGGGCTGGTGGAGAACGCCTACAACACTCCCTTCAACAAGCAGCCGCTCAAAGCGGAGCTCGAGCGGCACCTCGAGCGGGAAGTGCGGTTTGCCAATGACGCGAACTGCTTTGCGCTGTCGGAGGCGATCGACGGCGCGGCACGCAACGCACGCGTGGTGTTCGGCGCAATCCTCGGCACCGGCGTCGGTGGGGGCATCGTCGTCGGCGAGCGCATCCTTGAAGGCCGCCACGGCATCGCGGGCGAATGGGGCCACACGCCGCTGCCGTGGATGACTGAAGAGGAGTATCCCGGCCCACGCTGCACTTGCGGCCGGCTCGGCTGCATCGAGCAGTTTCTTTCCGGACCGGCAAAGAACCGGGAGGGCGACGCGGTTGGCGAGGACGCAGCCATGGCGCGATACGAGGATCGCCTGGCGCGCTCGTTCTCCACCATCATCAACGTACTCGACCCGGACGTAATCGTGGTTGGCGGCGGGCTGTCGAAGCACGAGCGGCTCTACATGAACGTGCCGCCGCTGCTGAAAAAGTATGTGTACTGGAAAGACCCGCGCACCCCCGTCGTGCGTGCCGCGCATGGCGACGCAAGCGGCGTGCGCGGCGCGGCCATGCTATGGCCGCCCTAGCGCCTTGTTGATGAGCTGGAGATCCTTGACGAGCTGCTCGAACGCGGCTTCCTTTTCTTCCTCCTCTCTGAGCCGGAGAAGCGCCGACGGATGAAAGGTCGCGAGCACATACGGCGCGAGCGGGCTCTCTACGAAACGGCCGCGGTCGACCGAGACCTTGAACTGCGGCCCGATCAGCGCCTTCGCGGCGGTTGCACCCAACGCGACGATCACATGGGGCCTTACGGCCTTTATTTCGGCTTCCAGCCACTGATGGCACGCGTCGATCTCGCGCTGCGCCGGGGTCTTGTGCAGGCGGCGTTTCCCGCGCAGCTGCCATTTGAAGTGCTTGACCGCATTGGTCACGTACAGGTGCTCGCGCTGAACGCCGGCCGCCTCGAGTGCGCGGTCGAGCAGCCGGCCCGCCGGACCGACGAACGGCAGTCCCTTCCTGTCTTCCTCGTCACCTGGCTGCTCGCCGACCAGCATCACGCGCGCATGCGGGTCGCCGGCGCCGAATACCGTCTGCGTCGCGTTGGCCCACAGCGGACAATCCTGGCAACCGCGGGCTGCGTCGCGCAGCTCGTCCAAGGACTTCGCCATAGGATCTTAGAATGCCCAGCTTGAAAAAGATTGCAGTGCTGACCAGCGGCGGAGACGCCCCGGGCATGAATGCGGCGATTCGTGCCGTGACGCGCGGGGCGCTCGCACGCGCATGGGAGGTATTCGGCGTGCGCAACGGCTACGCCGGGCTGCTCGGCGACCATTTCGAGCCGCTGGCCGCGCGCGACGTCGGCGGCATCATGCAGTCGGGCGGCACCGTTCTCGGCAGCGCCCGCTGCCCCGAGTTTGCCGAGCCCGCAGGCCGCAGGCAGGCGCTTCTCAATCTAGAAAAACGCAACATAGAAGCGCTCGTCGTCATCGGCGGCAACGGCTCGCAGTCGGGGTCGGCCAGCCTGGCGCGCGAAGGCTTCACGGTGCTCGGCGTCCCCTCCACCATCGACAACGACCTTTACGGCAACGACGTGAGCATCGGCTGCGACACCGCGATCAACATCACGCTCGAGGCGATCGACCGCCTGCGCACCACGGCGTCCTCGCACCAGCGTGCTTTCGCGGTGGAAACAATGGGCCGCGATTGCGGCTATATCGCCCTCATGTCGGGCATCGCGGGCGGCGCGGAAGTGATCGCGCTGCCCGAGGTGGACATCACCCCGGCCGTCATCGCCGAGCGCCTGCGCGATGCCTACCGCCGCGGCAAGACGCACGCGCTCGCCGTGATCGCCGAGAAAGCGCGCTGCGGCGTGCACGAGCTGATGAAGTACTACAAGACAAACCGAGCCCTCATCGGGTTCGACCTTCGCGTGACGCGCCTCGGCCACGTCGTGCGCGGCGGCACGCCGAGCGCCGCCGATCGCGTGCTCGCGACGCGCCTTGGCGCCGCCGCGATCGACACGCTCGCCGCCGGCAAGCGCGGCGTGCTGGTCGGCATCGTGCGCAGCGACGTCATCACCACGCCGCTCGCCGACATCGCCGGGCGCACGCGCCCCGCCGACGCGAGCCTCTTGGAGCTTGCGCGCGTGATGGCGATCTAGAGCTGCAGCGCCTCCATTAAGGCGCGGGCGCCGGCGACGTTCGCGGCGTCCGCCGGAACGCCGGCCGAGAAATGAGTGATTCTCTGCACCGGCGCCGGCAGCGGGCCGACGATGTCGATCCCGGGGACCGGCTCCAGCTCGCAGAGCTGCTGCACGCCAAGCTCGGCTTCGCCCGCCGCGACGACGAACCCGACCGGTCCTCGTTCCACCACGATGCGCCTCACCTGGCCGGCGATGCCGAGTTTCTCGACGAGCTCCACGAAGTAAATGCCGCTTGCGCCAACCTTCGAGTGCGCCACCGAGCGCGCCGACAGAAGCGCGCGCCTCAGCGCTTCTACCGAGCTGATATCCGGCCTGGGTGCGCCCGCGCGCACGGCAAGGCCGACCCCCGAGCTGCCGAGCGCGCGAACCCGCGTAACGCGCTGAGCCTTGGCGAGCTCATCCATCGCCTCGGCGGTCAGCACCACGAGATCGGCACGGAACCCAGCGGAAAGACGCGGCACGATCGCCTGCGTAGCGTCGAAGTGCAGCTCGAGCTGCGTGCCCAGCGATTTTTCCAAGTGCGCCCTGGATTTCTCCAGCACGCCTTTCAACGCAAGAGAGCTCAGGACGACGAGACTCAAGCGAGCCCTTCGAATAGTTGAACGCTAACCTGCTCGCCCGCCTTCACGCTGCCGCGCTCGTGCTCGAGCACGATGAAGCAGTTCGCTTCCGACATCGAGCGCAGCACGCCCGAGCCCTGCTGGCCGGTGGTGCGCACCTTCCACCCGCCTTGTTCCTGGAACAGGATTCCGCGTTGGTATTCCGTCCGCCCCGGCACTTTCCGGAGATTCTCAGCGGACGGGACTTTCAGCAACGGCAGCGGTGCCGCATCGCGGCCGGACATGAACACCAGCGCGTCGCGCACGAACTGGTAGAAGGTGACCATCACCGCGACCGGGTTTCCGGGCAGCCCGAAAAGAAATGCATCCCCGATCTTGCCGAAGGCCATCGGCCGGCCGGGGCGCATGGCGATCTTCCAGAACAGCACCTCGCCAAGCTTGTTCATGAGTTGGCGAACAAAGTCTGCTTCCCCTACCGAGACTCCCCCGGTCGTGATTACTGCGTCGGCTTCTTCCGAGGCTTGGCGAAACGCCCGCTCGAGCAGGTCGGGCGCATCGCGCACCACGCCCATGTCGACGAGCTCGACGCCGAGCCGAGCCAGCATGCCGTACAAGGTATAGCGGTTCGAGTCGTAGATCTCGCCTTCCTTGAGCGGCGCGCCGATCGAGGCGAGCTCGTCGCCTGTGGCGAAGAACGCGACCCGCAGCTTGCGCCTGACTCTTGCCTCGCCTATGCCGAGCGAGGCCAGGAGCCCGATGTCCGCCGGCGTGAGCAGCTTTCCACTGCCAAGAACCGGAACGCCGATCTTCAGGTCTTCGCCTGCGTAGCGGACGTTCTGGGCTTTCTTCTGTCCCGGCGGGACCATGACCTGATTGCCTTCCTTCTTCACCACTTCCTGTATGACGACGGTGTCTGCGCCCGTCGGCATCACCGCGCCGGTCATGATGCGCACGCACTCGCCGGCGCCGAGCTTTCCCGCGTAGGGCTTTCCGGCAAGCGCGGTTCCAATCTCGTTCAATGAAGTGCTCTTCTCCAGGTCGGAGAAGCGCACCGCATAGCCGTCCATCGCCGAGTTGTCGTGCGCCGGGACGTTGATCTGCGGGACGATATCCTGGGCCAGGACGCGGCCGAGCGCATCCCGGACCGCGACTCTCTCGGTTTGGGTGATGGGCGACAGGCAGCTTCGGATGGCTGCACACGCCTTCTCGACGTGCAGCGCGTCGGGATCGTAACCGTCGAGGCAGCTCACCTTTTGCGCAATGCTCATTCCCGGCGCAGTTCCTCCAGGGTATTGATGTTGCGGAAGGCATCGGCTTCGTCGTCGAAGGGCACTTCGACCACCTTGAGCGCGGCGTACCACGCGTCAATCTTCCGGCCGCCCTGCGCGAGAAACGCTTCTAGGCTTTCCCGCACATCGCGCTTCATGAGCGCGAAGACCGGGTGAGGCTGGTCGCCGGTCTTGGCAACCGCAATGTGATTTGCTTCCAGAGCGCTCTTGAAGCGTGAAACTAGGTCGGGCGGCAGGAAAGGAGAATCGCACGGTACCGTGACTACGAGTGGATGCGCCGCGGCTTTGAGGCCTGCGTGCAGCCCGGCGAGGGGACCGGCGAAGCCGCCGATTTCGTCCCGGACCACCCGATAACCGTACTTTTCGTAGCGCTCGAGATTCTGGTTGGCGTTGACGATCACCTGCGAGACCTGGGGCGAGAGGCGCTCAAGCACCCATTCGATCATCGGCCGGCCGCGCAGAAGCTGCAGCCCCTTGTCGACGCCGCCCATGCGCCGGCCCTGGCCACCCGCGAGCACGATTCCCGAAACGGCGCTCATCGCGCTGGATTTTATTCTGTAAGCTTCGGCGGATGAGCGAACGGCGCGCCCTAGTCCCCTTCATCAACCTCGGCCATTTTCTCGACCATCTTGTGATGCTGGTCTTTCCGACGGTCGTGGTCGCGCTCGGCCGCGAGTGGGACCGACCGTATTCGGAGCTGCTGCCGCTCGCCCTCGGGGGCTTCATCGCATTCGGCGCGTTCGCGCTGCCTGCGGGCTGGCTTGCCGACCATTGGAGCCGCTACAAGATGATGGCGGTGTTCTTCTTCGGCATCGGTGGCTCGATGCTCGCCACGGGTTCCGCCCAGTCGCCTTGGCAGATCGGCCTCGGATTAACGCTGATCGGGGTATTCGCGGCGATCTACCACCCGGTCGGGATCGCGATGCTGGTCGCGTCGCCGGAAAAGATTGGCCGCGCGCTTGGCTGGAACGGACTCTGGGGCAATCTCGGGCTCGCCGCAGCGGCGCTCGTGGCAGGCGCGCTGATGGACCTGTGGGGGTGGCGCGCCGCTTTCTTCATTCCGGGGGTCGTTTGCGTGGTCGCAGGCATCGCTTTTCTCGCACTCGTGCCCGACCCGGGGCCGGTGCAGAAGAAGTCGAAGACGATCGGCTTGCACATCGACCGCGCCACCATGGCGCGCGTGTTCGCCATCCTGCTGATCGCCACCGCCTGCGGCGGAGTGATCTTCAATTCCACGACGGTCGCGATGCCGAAGGTGTTCGACGAGCGCCTCGCGAGCCTCACGCAAACGAGCTTCGGCATTGGCGCCTTGGTTGCGTTCGTGTATTCGCTCGCTGCACTCGCGCAGCTCGCGATGGGCAGCCTGATCGACCGCTTCGAGCTGAGGAAGCTCATGATCGGCATCGCGCTCGTCCAGATCCCGCTGCTCGCGCTCGCCGCGAACGTGGAGGGCTGGGCGATGCTCGCAGCGGCGCTCGCGATGATGCTCGCCGTGTTCGGCCAGATCCCGCTGAACGACGTGATCGTCGGCAAGTACGTGGCCGACGAATATCGCGCGCGCGTGCTCTCGGTGCGCTACGTGGTCTCGCTTGGCGTAGCCGCGGTGGCCGTGCCGCTTATCGCGGTGCTCCATCGTACGGAGGGCGGCTTCAGGAACGTTTTCCTGGTGCTCGCGGCGCTCGCCGCCGGAATGCTGCTCGCGTCGCTTTTCTTCCCGTCAAGAAGGACGATTACGCAAGCGCAGTCGGCTGCGGCGCCGTCCTGACGATCCGCTCTTTACCGGTGAACGCGAGGTAGTGCCGGCCGCTTGCGCGGCCGAGCATGGTGATGCCGACCTTTTTCGCGATCTCGTGCCCCATGTGGGTGAGCCCCGAGCGCGAGACGAGGAACGGGATGCGCATCTGCGCGCACTTGATGACCATCTCCGAGGTGAGACGCCCAGTGGTGTAGAACAGCTTGTCCGAGCCGTCGATGTCCTCGAGCCACATGCGGCCGGCGATCGCGTCGACGGCGTTGTGCCGGCCCACGTCCTCGATGAACATCAGGATCTCGCCCGCGGTGGTGGCGAGAGCGCAGCCGTGCACCGCACCCGCCTGCTTGTAGATCGTCTCGTGCCGGCGCACTTTCTCGAGCAGGACGAAGAGATCTGCGTCGGCGAGGCGCACGTCGTCGCGCAGCTTCACTTTCTCGATGTCTTCCATGAGGTCGCCGTACATCGTTCCCTGCCCGCACCCCGTGGTCACGGTTTTCTTCTTCGAGATCTTGGGAGCCTTTTTCGAGCGCGTGGTGACCGCGGCCGACTCGGTCTCCCAGTCCACCTGCACTGCCGCGATCTCGTGGATCGAGCTCACCAGGCGCTGGTTGCGCAGGTAGCCGAGGACCAGCGCCTCGGGGGCGTGCCCGAGCGTCATGAGCGTGACGATCTCGCGCTTGTCGAGATAGAGCGTGAGGGGATGCTCGCCGGCGATTGCGGTGGGCACCATCTCGCCGCGCTCGTTATAGGCCTCGACCTCGAACGTGGCCGGCCGCGCGGCGTCGGTGAGGAGCGGCCTTTTCTTCCTAACCACCGATGTACGACATCTCGACCTTCCTCAGGGAGGAAGTCTGGGAGGTCCTGATCTCCGAGTAGCGGTCTACGCGCTGTTGCCAGACGGCGGCGATTTCGTTGCGCAGCGCCTCGTCGGAAGCGCCGCCGCGGATGAGCCGCTTGAGATCGTATCCGTGCTGCGCGAACAGGCAGGTGTAAAGCCCGCCTTCGGTCGACAGGCGCATACGGGTGCAGGTCGAGCAGAAAGCGCGCGTCACGGACGAAATCACGCCGATCTCGCCCGCGCCGTCGGCATAGCGCCAGCGCTCGGCGACCTCGCCGGGATAGTTCGGGTCGACCGGCTCGAGCGACCAGCGCCGCGAAATGCGCTCGACAACCTCGGCCGACGGCACGACCTCGTCCATCCGCCAGCCATTGGTGCTGCCGACGTCCATGTACTCGATGAAGCGAACGATGTGCCCCGTGCCGCGCCAGCGCTCCGCCATGGCCACGATGCCGTCGTCGTTGACGCCGCGTTTGACCACCATGTTGATCTTGATGGGTCCGAGGCCGGCGTCGGCGGCTGTTTGGATGCCTTCGAGGACTCGGGCGACCGGGAAATCGGCGTCGTTCATCGCCCGGAAGGTCGCGTCGTCGAGGGAGTCGAGGCTGACGGTGACGCGATCGAGTCCGGCGTCCTTCAGGGCATGCGCGTGCTTCGCGAGCAGCGAACCGTTCGTGGTCAGGGTCAATTCCACTTCCAGTTCTTTCAGCAATGCCACCAGCCGATGGACGTCGCGTCTCACCAGGGGCTCGCCGCCGGTGAGGCGGATCTTCTGCACGCCCAAGCTTACGAAAATGCGCGCGAGCCGCGCGATCTCCTCGAACGTGAGGATCGCCTCGTGCGGCAGGAAGCGGTAGCTCGAGTCGAACACCTCGCGCGGCATGCAGTAAGTGCAGCGGAAGTTGCACCGGTCCGTGACCGAGATGCGCAAATCGCGCATCTCGCGGCCGCGCGTGTCCCTGAGCTCGTCGCCCACAAAATCGCTCGCCGGCGCGTGGCCCGGCTGGATCGGAATCACCTTCTTCATCAAGGGTTTTTCTCGGAAATTCATTATA
>DASTPE010000090.1:0-10424 GCA_035762345.1 Burkholderiales bacterium | reverse complement strand
CAGGCGGTTCCATCCCGGCGTGAGGGTGCTGGTGACGTAGCGCACGTTCTCGTCGTACATGAGCAGCATCGCGCCCAGCCCGTGCGCCTTCATGCGGCTGCGCGCGCGCTCGAGGCGATAGTTGCGCACCCGGTCCCAGTTGATGCGCTGCTGCCAGTCCAGCGCCACCATTCCCGCGTTTGCCATGTGCGTCTCCTTGTTGAAAAGCTAATCGACCGTCGCGCCTGATTCTTTCGCCACCTTTGCCCAGCGCTGGGTATCGGCGGCGACGAACTTCGCGAACGCCTCGGGCGAGGCGCTCAGTACCACCTCGACGCCGCCCTTGCCGAGCCGCTCGACCACCTCGGGCGCTTTCAGCGCCTGCTGCACGGCGGGGAAGAGCCGTTCGACGACCGCGTTCGGCGTGCCGGCGGGGACGAAAATGCCCTGCCAGGAGCCCGAATTGCTGTCGGGATGGCCGAGCTCCACCATCGTCGGAACGTTGGGAAGCGCGGCGAGGCGCTTGCCGGCGACCACGACGAGCGGCCTCAGGCGCCCGTTCTGGATGCCGGTCATCGCCGAGGACACCGTGGTGAACATGAGGTGCGTCTCGCCAGCGATCAGGCCGGCCACCGCGGGGCCCGCGCCGCCCTTGTAGGGCACGTGCACCATGTCGAGCCCATACGCCCGGCGCACCAGCTCCATCTCGAGCCGGTTCTGGCTGCCGCTGCCCGGCGAGGCATAGTTCAGCTTGCCCGGGTACGCCCTTGCGATCGCGATCACATCTTTGAGCGAGTTTGCCTGCAGCTCCGGATTCGCGACCAGCACGCCCGGAACATCGACAACCTGCGTCACGGCGATGAAGTCGCGCGTCGGGACCACGGCAAGCTTCGGGAACACGCCGGGATTGATCGCGACCGTGCCGACGTTGCCGAGATAGATCGTGTAGCCGTCGGGCGGGGATTTCGCGGCGGCGTCCATGCCGATGTTGCCCGAGGCGCCGGCGCGGTTCTCGATCACGATCGACTGGCCGAGGATGTCCGAGAGCTTCGGCTGGAAGATGCGGCCGACGAAATCCGATGCGCCGCCGGGTGCGAACGGGATGATCATCTTCACCGGTTTGGTGGGGTAAGCCTGCGAGAACCCCGTCGAGGGCAGAACTGCTGCGACAGCGAGCAACAAGGCCCGGATCATGATTCCTCCGTGATTGGCAAGGGGACCGCCTTCTTTCGCCTGGCGGAAAGGTCAAAAGCTTTGGTGAGCATCAGCCGGTTGTGCGCTTCGGCGGCGGTAGCGTGCTGGGTCGGAAGGCCCATCGACACGCGGTTCAGCCACTGCTCGGTCTCCTCGCGCATCGGGCCGCGCAGCTCGCCGAGCGCCATGTCGCCGGGCGGATAGCTGCCGAGAAAATCTACTTTTCTTTGCGAGTCCGGGTTGTATCCCTCGCCCTGCGACCTGGTTGTCGCCAGGACGATATCGCGATGCGTATCGTCGATGGTGAGCACACCTTCGGTCCCGTTGATGCCGACTTCGAGGCTGTAGACGGCGCCGGGCCACACTATAGGAAGCGCCCAGGAAATGGCCGCGTGGTACAGGCTGCCGTCCTCAAAAACGATCGTTCCCGCGGTGGCGTCGATGCCCTTGCACAGCGGCCCGAGCTCCTTGTCCACCGAGCGCGCGTAGAGCTCGACCGGCTTCTTCGCTTCCATCAGCCACATCACGATGTCGAGCGCGTGCGTGCCGGAGATCACCATGGGCGAGATCTTCGAGGGATCCGAAGTGCGCTTGTAGTTGTCGAGCGCGACCAGGCGATTCATGAACGCGCGCGAGGTGACGAGCGTCACGTCGCCGAGGCTTCCCGTTCTCACCTTCTCCTTGGCCGCGAGCCAGCGGCGGCGAAAGCGCTGCGTGTAGCCCACCACGGCATCGACTTTCGATTTCTGTATGGTTTTCAGGACCCTTGCCGATTCCGAAAGCTCGGTGGCCAGCGGCTTCTCTATCAGCAGATCCAGTTTCCTTTCACAAGCGGCGAGGATCGGCTCGACGTGCAAGTGCTCGTCGGTAGAGATGATCGCCGCAGTGATTTCGGGCCTTTTCAGCAACTCTCTGAAATCGGTGGTCGCGAAATCGGCGCGCGTCTTCTTCTGGACGAGCTCGAGCCGGTCCTCCTTGAGGTCCGCAAGCCCGATGAAGTCCACCATCGGGTGGCGCGCGGCGACCTCGCCGCGGAACAGCCCTACGCGGCCCGCGCCGACGATCGCGAGGCCGATGCGCTTGGCGCTCTTTCGCACGGGAGATCGACTGCTGCGTTGCGCTCGGCCGAGAGGTCGGCCGCGATGTACACCTCCATCACCATGCGTGCGTGCTCGGGCGTGACGAGCACCGGGCGGTCGTAGACCACCGCCTCGAGGAAGTGCACCGTCTCCGGCGCCATCGCGCCGGCGTAGGTATGCTCGACGAACTCGCCGGGCATGGTGGACATCGGCAGCTGCATGCCTTTCTTCATGGTGTTAACGACGACATCCCTATGGCTGTCATCGACCAGGATCGCGCCCTCTGTGCCGACCATCTCGATCCATGTCGTGGAGAAGTTGGGATAGCCCGGCGGCAGGCTCCAGCCGCCGCCCACGACGAAGGTCAAGCCGCTGTCGAGCGTCACGGTGATCCATTGGGCATCAGGAATATCGGCCCCGGTGGAATTACGCATGGCGCCGTAATTCACCTGGGAGTAAACACGCACCGGCTTCGCAGGCTCCAGGCACCAGAGCAGGAAATCGAGGTCGTGCGTGGATTCCATCGCCGCCGGCGAGAGCTTCACGCGGCCGCTGATCTTGCTTCCAAGGCTGCGCGTGATATGCCGGCTCACCAGCGCACTGACCGGCCGCCCGATCGTGCCGTCGCGGATGCACCGGCGCACGTAGGCAAACTTCGGGTTGAACCGCTGGGAATAGCCGATCGTGAACTTGAGCTTCTTCTTGTTTTTCAGCTCTATCAGCTCATCCGCTTCGTCGAGCGTCAGAGCAATCGGCTTCTCGAGGAAGACATGCTTGCCCGCGGCGAGGGCGTCGCGCGCCATAGGGTAATGCGTGGTTTCCGGCGTGGCGGAAATGTAGACCGCTTCGATCTCGCCCTTCTTAAGGAGTTCCTTGTAGTCAGCAACGGCCGTGCGCGCCCTGGTTTTGCTGGAAATCTCTTTCAACCGATCCGAGTCGATCTCCGCGACGTGCAGCGCTCTGACTAATGGATGCGCGGCCAGGGTCTCGGCACGGATGCCGCCGCACCAGCCGGTGCCGACAACGGCGACTTCGACGGGTTTCATGTCAATGGGCCTTTGCTCCGGGCTGTTTCAGGGGATGCGCCATGGCGAAGGCGTCGATCTCCATGCAGCGGTTATAGATGCGCATCGCGGACGGCACGCCGGATGTGTCGCAGTTGAAGTAGGCGAGCGCCCCGATCATCTGCGAGGCGAGACAGATGTCGGCCATGGTCGGCGTATTGCCGTGACAGAAAGCGCCGGTCTCCTTCTCTCTCGCGAGGTGGACCTCGATCGCCTCCAGCGCGCGCAATGTCCAGTGGGCGAGCCAGCGGTTCCGCGCTGCCTCATCCTGCTTCATCTCTTTCTCCAGGTAGCTTCTGATGCGAGGCGTGATGAGCGGATGGCCGTCCGCGGCGGCAATCAGCGAAAGGCCGCGCACGCGCGCGCGGCCGCGCGGATCCTTCGGCAGGAGCGGCGGCTCGGGCCGCATCTCCTCCAGGTATTCGAGGATCGCGAGCGACTGGAATAACGGCGCTCCCCCGTCGTCGAGTACCAGGGCCGGGACCACGCCCTGCGGATTGACCGCGAGGTACTCCTCGGTGTTCTGCTTGCCCTTGAGGAGGTCGATCGAGATCTCCTCCACCCGCAGGCCTTTGAGCGCCAATGCCACGCGGACCCGATAGGTAGCGAGCGAACGCCAGAAGCCGTAAAGCTTCACGGGTTGACCTTGATGTTGGCCTCTTTGATGAGCTTGGCGTACTTCGCCATCTCCTCCTTGATGAACGCCGTGAACTGCTCCGGCGTGCTCGAGACCGCTTCCACGCCGAGATCGGCGAAGCGTTTCTTCACGTCGGGATCGGCGAGTGCCTTCACGGTGTCGGCGTTCAGCTTCTGCACGATCGGGCGCGCGGTGCCGGCGGGGAAAAGGACACCCCACCAGTTCACCGCCACGAGCCCCGGGGCGTCGCTCTGGCACGGCGGCGGCTCGGGAAGCAGATCCGAGCGCTGCGGGCCAGTGACGCACAGCGCGCGCAGCTTGCCGGCGCGGATGTGCTGCATCGCCGGCAGCGAGTCGGAGAAGATGAAGTTGATCTGGCCGCCGAGCAGGTCCTGCACCGCGAGCACGCCGCCCTTGTAGGCGACCTCTACGGCGTCGACCTTGGTGATGTTCTTGAGCATCTCGCTCGAGAGGTGCGACACGCTGCCGGGGCCGCTGGTGCCGTAGTTCAATTTGCCGGGGTTCGCTTTGGCGAAGTCGATGATCTCCTTCAAAGACTTGAACTGCGCGTCGGTGCGAACGACGAGAACGTTGGGCCCGGTGGAGATCATCGACACCGGCACGAAGTCCTTGTCGATGTTGTACGGCACCTTCGAGAGCAGCGGGTTCACTGCGACCGGCCCTAGGTTGCCGACGACGAACGTATAGCCGTCGTTCGGCTGCTTGGCGGCGAAGTCCATGCCGATCGAGCCGGCGGCGCCGGGCTTCGATTCAATAATGACCTGCTGGCTCCACAGCTCGCCCAGCTTCGCACCGTAGACGCGCGACATCAGGTCCGAGCTCCCGCCTGGGGGATAGGTCACGATCAGCTTGACCGGCTTCGTGGGCCACGACTGCGCGAACGCCGCAGTGGAAACCAATCCGAGAATGAACAACAGTTTTCTCATGTCAGCTCCCTATCTCGCCTCCATCTGCTTTCGTGACCGCAATCACCGCCCCGCGCGGCGGCAAGTCGTTGCGAAAGTCGGGCCAGCGTGTCGAGGGCTTGTCGAAGGTCGAGCCGTCGCCGGGGTGCTGGATGGCGAGGAACAGCGTCTTGCCGTCGGGTGCGAAGCACGGGCCGCAGATCTCGCAGCCGGCCGGGCCGGTGAAGAAGGCGCGCGTCGCGCCGCGCGTCGGCCCGCTGGTCGCCGCGCCGTACAGGCTGTCGTTGAAGCCCGCCCAGTCGTCTTGCCCGTCGGTCGAGATCCAGATGCGGCCTTTCGGGTCGAACGCGACGTTATCGGGCGCGACAAGCCAGCCATTCACCGTCACCGGGTTCGCGTAGCGCGCGCCGTGCGACGGATCCGCCGGGTTGCCGGCGAGGATGAAGAAGCCCCAGTCGCACTCGGTCGCCGCGTGGTCGGGTTTGCCGTTCACGCGCGGTGGCACGATCTCGATGATGTGGCCGTACTTGTTCTCCGCGCGCGGGTTGGCGGCGTCCACCTGAGCGGCGGTGCGCCGCTCGTTGTACGTCATCACGACGTAGATGTTGCCGGTCAACGGGTGAGGCTCGACGTCCTCGGGACGATCCATCGGCGTCGCGCCGAGCAGCGTGCCGGCGCGGCGCGCCTCGATCACCACGTCGGCCTGGGAGTTGAAGCCGTTCGCCGGGGTGAGCGGACCCTGCCCGAAGACCAGCGGCAGCCAGCGCATCTTGCCGCTCGCCTCGAAGCGCGCCGCGTACAAGGTTCCCCGATCGAGCAGGTCGCGGTTCGCCGCGCGATTGGACGGGTCGAACCTCCCCTCGGTGACGAACTTGTAGACGAATTCCATCCTCGCGTCGTCGCCGGAATACACCGCGACGCGGCCGTCGTGGTTCACTGCGGTGGTCGCGCACTCGTGCGCGGCGCGGCCGAGCGCGGTGCGCTTCACCGAGGTGTGGTCCGGGTCGTACGGGTCGATCTCGACGATCCAACCGAAGCGGTTGGGCTCGTTCGGCTCCTTGTCGAGGTTGAAGCGGTCGAAGTAGCGGCCCCAGTCGTCGTAGCGGCCCTTGCCAGTGATGGCGTAGCGCTTGCGCGGCGCCGCCTCCGGCCCCTTGCCGGCGTCGCCCACGAAATAGTTCTGGATGTTCTCCTCGGCGGTGAGGAATGTTCCCCACGGCGTGGTGCCGCCGGCGCAGTTGTTGACGGTGCCCAAGGAGCGCGTCCCCCTGGGATCGGCGCTCGTCTGCATCCGCAGGCTGCCCGCCGCCGGCCCCGAGATCCGCATCGGGGCGTTGGTCGAGATGCGGCGGTTGTAGCGGCTGTCCTTCACTATTCGCCACTGGTTGGCTTCCTTCGCGATCTCGACGACCGAGAAGCCCTGCGCCGCCATCTGCACCTCGACCTGCTCGCGCGAGAGCTGCTTCGGGTTGCCGGGGAAGCAAATCGCCGCTCGGTGATTCTCGTGGTTGACGCCGAGCAGGCCGCGCGTGGAGCTGTTGGACCCAGCCGGCAGCGGCATGTAGCCGATGAAGTCGCAGTCGGTGCCGAATTGCCGCTCCTGGTCAGCGCCGGTCTGGGTCGCCGGGTTGTACTCCGGCGCGCCGGGCCGGATCGGGTCGCCCTGGCGCAGCAGCACCTGCACGTTGTAGCCCGGCGCGACGTGGTGCTGTTCGTCCTTGAAGCGTGGGATCTCGGGGAAGGTGAGCGGCGCCGAACCGTCGCCCGCGCGCTGCGTTCCACCGATGGCGGCGCAGCCGCTCCCGGCCCCGAACAGGCCGAAGGCGCCGCCCGCGGCCATCCCTTTCAGCATCATGCGCCGCGAGATGACCTCGCGGATCGTCGGCTCGGTCGACGGATTAACGGCTTCGCCGTCCCGCTCTTCGAAATAGTCGTGTCTCATGCTGTGCTCACGGGGTGAGGTAGGTTCGGGCGAGTGTTAGCTCCGCTCGCGGCTCGCCCTTGCCCGCGATTTGCACGAGGCGCGCGTAGTACTTGCGCGCCGCGCGGTCGTCGCCTGCCATCTCGGCGGCGAGCGCCGCGCCGTACAGCCCGCGGAAGCGGTTGGGCTCGCGCTTCTGCGACTCCTCGTATTCCTTGAGCGCGTCGGCCGGACGCTTGAGCTCCATCAGCATGTCGCCCAGAAGCTCGCGCGCGGGCAGGATGCGCCCTGGGGTGACGGGGTGTTTCTCGTTCTTGTCCTCCATGTCTGCCGCCTGGCGCATGAGGTTGAGCGCCTCGTCGTTGCGCGCCTCGGCGAGCGCGACCCACCCTGCCGCGGCGAGACGCATCACCTCGACTTCCGTGCCCCAGTAGTCGTTCTTCGCGGCGCGCAGCGCCTCGCGCCGCTGCGCGATCTGCTCGAGGTCGGCCTTGGCCGCGGCGGTTTCGCCCGCACGCGCCGCGCCGAGCGCGCGCGCGAAGTAGGTCGTCGCTTCGGTGAAGGGGAATTTGCTCTGTGTCGGCTGCAGCTGGGCCGCTTCGCGCCACGCGCCACGCTCCACAGCGACGCGCGCCGGCATCGCGGACAGAGCATAGGGGGCGATGAACCGCGGCGTGTGGCCCGCGATAGTCATCGCTTCCGCGACGGTTTTGCGCGCCTCGCGGTCGCGCCCGAGCTGCAGGTAGGCATAGACGACGTAATCCAGAGCGTGCAACGCGTCATCGCCTTCCTTGCCTTTCAGCGCGACGTCTGCCGAGCGGCGGTTGCTCGCCGCGGAGTCCTGCCATGCGCCGACGCGCGTGAAGATGTGCGAAGGCATGTGGAGCGCGTGCGGCGCCGCGGGTGCGATGGCCGCATAGCGCTTGGCGGAAGCGACGCCCTTCTGCGCGATCGGCGGCGCGTCGTACGCGTGGATCAGGTAGTGCGCCACGCCGGGATGGTTAGGCGACTTGGCGAATTGCTTCTCCAATATCCCCGCGGCCTTGAGCGAGGCGCTGTAGGTCTGGTCGGATCCGACCTGCGTGGCGATGAGATAGAGCGCGTAGAAGATCTGCGCTTCGTCGTCCTTCGGATACTTGGCGGCGAGGGCTTCGTACGCCGCGGCGCGCGCGACCGTGCGCTGCCGCTCCGTGCGGTTCGCAAAGTCCTCGTAATAGGCCGCCACGGCCTCGAGGTAGTCCTTCTCGCGCTGCGTCTTGGCGCCCATCTGGCGGCCCTTGGCAATTGCCGCCTGCGCGCGCTCGATGTCCTTCGCGGGCGTGCCGCCGACGAAGGGGTTGTACATGAGGATCGAGGCGAAGCCCCAGGCCGCGACGGCGCAAGAAGGATCCTCGGCCGCGACTTCCTGGAACGCGTTTTCGCCCGCCGGCCACCAAAACGAATGCAGCATCGCCACGCCGCGCTGCAGCTTCTGTTGCACAGCCGGGCTGCACGAGTTCGCGAAATTAACCTTGCCGAGCTGCAGCTTGCTGCCCGGTTTCGCATCGTCGTCGTGCGCGAAGGCGCCCGCGCTGGCGAGCGCCGCCAGAACTGCGATGAGTCGATGACGTTTCATGACCGCCTCCTTCACTCAATTTGCCTTGATCCCCGCCTTCTTGATCAGTTCAGCATTCTCTTTCAGCTCGCGCTGGATCATCGCGTCGAATTCCGCGATTGTGAGCGTCAGCGGGTCGGCGCCGAGCTTCGTGATGCGCTCGCTGATTTCGGGCGATTGCACGAGCGCGTTGATCTCCTTCGCCAGGCGCTCGACGATCGGGCGAGGCGTTTTCGCTGCGACCAGCGTGCCGACCCAGAAGTTGTAGGCCGAGCCGGGGTATCCCGCCTCCTCCGTGGTCGGCAGGCTCGGCATGAGTGAACTGCGCTTGGGTCCGCTCACGAGGTGCGCGTCGACCTTTCCCGAGTCCTTCATTTTCTGCGCCTGGAACACGAGCGCGAAGTAGCAGTCGGCGCGCCCCGAGATCACTTCGGTGAGCGCCTCGCCCGCGCCCTTGGTGTGGATGTTCTGCACCTCGAACCCGGCGGAAGCGCGGAAGCGCTCGAGCGCCATGTGCGTTGCGCTACCGGAGCCCGCCGTCGCGCAGTTCAACTTGCCGGGCTGCGCCTTCGCCGCGGCGACGAAGTCCTGCGCGGTCTTGTACTTTCCGGGCGGCGTGATCAGCACCGTCGGGATCGTCGCCACCGTCGCAACCGGAACCAGCTCCTTGGGATCGAGGCCCGGGTTGAGCAGGGTCGAAACCGTGAACGCCGAGGCGTACATCATGATCGTGTGGCCATCGGGTTCCTGCGTTGCTACCCACTTGGCGCCCACGAGGCCCCCGGCGCCGAGGCGGTTCTCGACGATGACCGGCTGGCCGAGCGTCGTTGAGAGCTTCTCGGCGAGGATGCGTGCCATGGTGTCGGAAGCGCTTCCTGGCGTGACGCCGGAGACAAAGCGCACTGTCTTGGTCGGAAAGGTTTGCGCCTGGGCAGCCGCGCAAAGCGCGAGCGCCAGTATGGTCAAGGCCCATTTCATCGGTTCCTCCTCCTTCCTTATATCCTTGGCAATCCGAACTGCCCCGCCAGCCAGTCTGCGGTGCGGCTGCGGTAGCGGTAGGGGCGGTTGTTCGCATTGTGCCCCCCGTCCTCGACGATGAGCAGCTCGACCGGCCCCGAAACCGTTCGCGCGAGCTGCTCCGCATGCGAGGCCGGCACCAGGCGGTCCTGCCGCCCTGTCACGACGAAGACCGGGCAGGTAATGCGCGGCGCGGCTTCCGTCATCGTGAGCTCGGCTGCCTTTCGCTTCGCGCTATTCTGATCCGGCGAATGGCTCCTGACGCGGAATGTTTCGCGCGTAAGCTCGGGAAGGCCGTCCCAGATCCGCTCCCATTCGAACGGGCCGGAAAGCGCGATGCAGGCCCGGATGCGCTTCTCGTAGGCCGCCGCGCGCGGCGCGTAGTAGCCGCCCAGGCTGACGCCCCAGATGCCGACCTGCTTCGCGTTCAGGTCGTTTCGCGCCTCTATCCAGTCCACCACGGCCTTCGCCGCCCGCTCGTAGTCGCCGCAGATCGGGATCTCGTACTCCGCCTCGCCCTGACCCGGGCCGTCGATGGCGAGCACCGCGATGCCGCGCGCGAGAAACGGATCCTCGTAGGCGTGGATCTCCTCTTTGGTGGAATCCAGACCCGGCGCCATGATCAAGACAGGGGGTTTTTCCGAATGGGGCTTGCGCAGCATCCCGTAAATCACCTTCCCATCGAAAGGAATGGAAACCCGCTCTCCCGGCGGCCGGGCGAACGCCACTCCTTCCTGATAGCACTCCACCGCCTTCATGTGCGCCGCGCGCATCTGCTTGGGGTCCTGCACGAACACGAACTTGGCGAAGTGGTAGTAGATCGCCGCGCGGATGAGATGCTCGCCTGCCGTCAGCTTGAAGCCTTCTTTCACGGCAGCACGGCCCAGCTCCTCATGCACGCGAGCCCGCGCACTCCACGCTGCGCACCAGTCCTCCCAGCGCTCGAGCGAACCCGTCACGTCCTCGAAATCCGCGAGCAGCACCCCGTTCGAGACGAAGCGCGGCGCCCAGTG
>DASTPE010000089.1:0-3016 GCA_035762345.1 Burkholderiales bacterium | reverse complement strand
TCGCGTCCTATGCCGACCGGCGCGCCGACGCGGGGCGCTCCGTCATCAACAGCCCCACCATCTACAGCCTGTCGCTCGCGGTCTACGCCACGGCGTGGACCTTCTACGGCAGCGTCGGCCGCGCGGCGAGCGACGGCATCGGCTTCCTTCCGATCTATATCGGGCCTACGCTGATGATCGCGCTGTGGTGGGTGGTGATGCGCAAGATCTTGCGCATCAGCAAGGAGAACCGCATTACCTCGCTCGCCGACTTCATCGCCGCACGCTACGGCAAGAGCGCGCTCATCGGCGGCGCTGTGACGGTGATCGCGGTGATCGGCATCGTGCCCTACATCTCGCTTCAGCTGAAGGCGGTATCGAACGGCTTTCTGATCCTGATGCAGTATCCGGAGATCGTGATGCCGGCCAAGGTCGGCGCGGCGCCGCTGATGCAGGACACGGCGCTCTGGGTGGCGCTGATCCTCGCGCTCTTCACCATCGCGTTTGGCACGCGCCACCTCGATGCCGCCGAGCACCACGAAGGCATGGTGGCGGCGATCGCGTTCGAGTCGCTGGTGAAGCTGCTGGCGTTCCTCGCCGTCGGCTTCTACGTGACCTTCGTGATCTACGACGGCTTCGGCGACGTGTTCGCGCGCGCGGCCGCCGACGCGAAGCTGCAGCCCATGCTGACGCCGCTCGAGGGCGTGGCCGGCAGCTATTCGAGCTGGGTTTGGCTCACGATCCTTTCGATGCTCGCCATCATGTTCCTGCCGCGCCAGTTCCAGGTCACGGTGATCGAGAACAAGGACGAGCGGCACCTGAACAAGGCGATCTGGCTATTCCCGGTGTACATGCTCGCGATCAACGTGTTCGTGCTGCCGATCGCGTTCGGCGGCCGGCTTCATTTCCCGGCCGGGATCGTCGACGCCGATACTTACGTGCTGACCATCCCGATGTTCGAGAAGCAGGAACTCCTCGCGCTGCTTGTGTTCATCGGCGGGTTGTCGGCGGCGACCGGCATGGTGATCGTCGAGACGATCGCGCTCTCGACCATGGTGTGCAACGACCTCGTGATGCCTGTGCTGCTGCGCATGCGCAGCCTGCGGCTGAACGAGCGGCCCGACCTCACGGGTCTGCTGCTGGGGATCCGGCGCGGCGCCATCGTATTGATCCTTCTTTTGGGATACTTGTACTTCCGCCTGGCGGGCGAGGCTTACGCGCTCGTTTCTATCGGCCTCATCTCGTTCGCTGCGGTCGCGCAGTTCGCGCCGGCGGCGCTCGGCGGCATTTTCTGGAAGGGCGGCACGCGCCGCGGCGCGCTTGCCGCGCTCATCGCCGGCTTCGTGGTGTGGTCCTACACGCTGCTGCTGCCGGCGCTTGCGCGCTCCGGCTGGCTGCCGATCGCGCTTCTCGAGCAGGGGCCGTGGGGGATCGAGCTCCTCAAGCCGCTCGAGCTCTTCGGGCTCAAGGGCCTCGACCAGATCACCCACGCCATGATCTGGAGCATGATCGCCAACATGGGCGTCTACGTCGCGGTATCGCTCGCGGGCTCGCCGGGCGCCGAGGAAACCCGGCAGGCGAGCCTGTTCGTGGACGTGTTCCGCCGCTCGGGCGGCGGCGCGCGGTTTTGGCGCGGCACCGCCTCGGCGCCCGAGCTTCACAGCCTGCTCGCGCGCTTCCTCGGCTCGCAGGGCGCAGACCAGGCGTTCCGCGACTACGCCGGCGCGCGCGGCCTGCGCTGGCCGCAGGAGGACGTGCCGGCCGACGCCGAGCTCGTGCATTTCGCCGAGACCCAGCTCGCCGGGGCGATCGGTGCCGCGTCCGCGCGGATCATGGTCGGCTCGGTGGTGGAGGAGGAGGCGTTGACGCTCGAGGAGGTGCGCAAGGTCCTCGACGAAGCATCCCAGGTCATCATGTACAGCCACCAGCTCGAGCAGAAGTCGCGCGAGCTCGAGGCCGCGACCGCGGAGCTGCGCGCGGCGAACGAGCGCCTGAAGGAGCTCGACCGGCTGAAGGACGACTTCCTGTCCACGGTCACCCACGAGCTGCGCACGCCGCTTACGTCGATCCGCGCGTTCACCGAGATCCTCAGCCAGGACCCCGACATCGATATCGCGCAGCGGCGCAAGTTCCTCGGCATCGTGGTGAAGGAGACCGAGCGGCTGACGCGCCTTATCAACCAGGTGCTCGACCTCGCCAAGATCGAGTCCGGCCGCGCCGAGTGGCACGAGACGAGGGTCGACATGCGCGAAGTGGTCTCCGACACCGTGACCGCGATGGAACAGGTGTTCCAGGAGAAGGGCATCCTGGTGAGCACCCGCATGCCCGAGCGCGTCTCGCCGGTGCGCGCCGACCTCGACCGCATGATCCAGGTCATGCTCAATCTTCTCTCGAACGCGGTGAAATTCTGCGACCCGGGCGCCGGCCGCATCGAAGTGGCGCTTGCGGAAGGCGACGGCTGGCTGCGCGTCGATGTGCGCGACAACGGACCCGGTGTGCGGCCGCAGGACCGCGACATCATCTTCGACAAGTTCCGCCAGGCCGGCGACACGCTGACCGAGAAGCCGCATGGCACCGGCCTTGGCCTGCCGATCAGCCGCCACATCGTCGAGCGCCACGGTGGCCAGATCTGGGTCGAGAACCACTCCGGGCCGGGGGCGTGGTTCTCGTTCAAGCTTCCGGTCATGAAGCTCGCGGAGGCCGCCTGATGCCGAAGAGAGTGCTGATCGCCGACGACGAGGAGAACATCGTCACCGCGCTGGAGTTCCTGCTGCAGCGCCGCGGCTACGAGACGCGCGTCGCCAAGAACGGGGACGAGGCGCTTTCCGAGATCGAGCGCTTCGCACCCGATCTCGTGCTGCTCGACGTGATGATGCCGCGCAAGAGCGGATACGACGTATGCCAACGCATGCGCGGCCGGCCGGACTGGCGCCACATCAAGATCATCATGCTCTCGGCCAAGGGTCGTGAGGTCGAGGTGAGCAAGGGCGTGTCGCTCGGCGCCGACCTGTATATCACCAAGCCCTTCTCCAACACG
>DASTPE010000088.1:0-23489 GCA_035762345.1 Burkholderiales bacterium | reverse complement strand
ACCAGCATCGTCGCGTACATGAAGAAGAGCTGTCCCGTCACCGGCATGCCGACCGTGTACATGTGGTGCGCCCAGACGATGAACGAGATGATCGCGATCGCCGCGGTCGCGTACACCATCGAGGCGTAGCCGAAGAGCGGCTTCCTCGAGAACGCCGGGATCACCTGCGAGATCACCCCGAAGCCCGGCAGCGCGATGATGTAGACCTCGGGGTGGCCGAAGAACCAGAAGATGTGCTGGTAGAGCACCGGGTCACCACCGCCCGCGGCGTTGAAGAAGGTGGTGCCGAAGTGGCGATCGGTGAGCGTCATGGTCACCGCGCCGGCGAGGACCGGCATCGCCGCCACCAGCAGGTAGGCGGTGATGAGCCAGGTCCACACGAAGAGCGGCATCTTCATCAGCGTCATTCCCGGCGCGCGCATGTTGAGGATGGTGGTAATGATGTTGATCGAGCCGAGGATCGAGCTCATGCCCAGGATGTGCACGGCGAAGATCGTGAGGTCCATGCCGAGGCCCATTTGCACGGTGAGCGGTGCGTACATTGTCCAGCCCACGCCCGGCGCCCCGCCCGGCATGAAGAACGACAGCACGAGCAGCGTCGCGGCGAACGGCAGCAACCAGAACGACCAGTTGTTGAGCCGCGCGAACGCCATGTCGGGCGCGCCGATCATCATCGGGATCTGCCAGTTCGCGAAGCCGACGAACACCGGCATGATGGCGCCGAACACCATGATGAGGCCGTGCATCGTGGTGAGCTGGTTGAAGAAATCGGGGTCCATGTACTGCAGCCCCGGCGAGAAGAGCTCCAGGCGTATCCCCACCGCCATCAGCCCGCCGACCGAGAACATGATGAAGCTGAACCACAGGTACAGCGTGCCGATGTCCTTGTGGTTGGTGGTGGTGATCCAGCGCATGATCCCTTTGTAGGGACCATGGTGGTGATCGTGATCGTGCGCGTGGTCGTGCGCGGGGCCGTGGACGTGGTCGTGTGCGACTGAGCTCATGGATCTATTTCCTTCTTGCCTTGACTTCGGCGGGCTGGACCTCGCTCGCCTTGTTCCCCCAGGAATTGCGCACGTAAGTGATGACCGCGGCAATTTCGGCGTCGGAGAGCTGCTGCTTGAACGGCTGCATTGCGGTATTGGGCCGGCCATTGAGCACGGTGTCGATCGGTGCCTGCTCGGCGCCGGTGACCAGCTGGTTGCCGGCGAGCGCGGGCGCCTTCATCGCCGGTGTGCCCTGCCCGGTCGTCTGGTGGCAGGCAACGCAGTTCGCAGCATAGATCTTCTCGCCGCTACTCACGAGCTCGGCCAGCGACAGCGGCTTGCTCTCGCCGGCGGGCGCGGCGGCAGCCGCCGGTACAGCGGCAGACGCAGGAGCGGCCGACGCGACCGGCGCCGCCGCCTCGGCGCCGGCAGCGAGCTTCTTGTGCTCGCCGACCCACTTCGTGTACTCCGCCTGGGGCACGGCGCGCACCACGATCGGCATGAAGGCGTGCTCCTTGCCGCAGAGCTCGACGCACTGGCCGCGGTAGGTGCCGGCCTGCTCGGCGCGGAACCAGGTATCGCGCAGGAACCCTGGGATCGCGTCCTGCTTGGCGCCCAAGGCCGGGATCCACCACGAGTGGACCACGTCGGCGGCGGTGGTGATGACGCGAATCTTCTTGCCGACGGGAACGACAAGCTCGTTATTCACTTCGAGCAGGTAGTGCTCGCCCTTGGCCGCCTTGCCGTCGATCTGTTCGCGCGGCGTCGCAAGCATGGAGGTTAAGCTGATGCCTTCGCCTTCGCCCCGCAGATAGTCGTAGCCCCATTTCCATTGGTAGCCGGTCACCTTGATGGTGAGATCCGGAGCTGACGTGTCCTTCTGCGCGATGACGACCTTCGTTACCGGCCAGGCGATGATGATCAGAATCAGCGCCGGGATCACGGTCCAGAGCAGCTCGACCGTGGTGTTCTCGTGAAACTGGGCGGCCTTGTGGCCGATCGACTTGCGGTGGGCGTAGCACGCGTAGAACATGAAGCCAAACACGCCGACGAAGATCACCATAATGATCCACATGATCACCTGGTGCAGCGTGTCGATGTCCTGCGCCATCTTCGACGCCGGCGTCTGGAAGTACCACGCGAGCGCGTGCGCCGCGCCAGAGGAGGCCGCTGCCGCCAGGCCCGCCAGAACCGAAACCAGCTTGCTTCCCTTCATGCGGTTTTTCCCTGAATAAGCCTTTTCTTCAGCTCGGCGGCGAGGTCGGCGCGCGCCTCGGTCCCCAAGTACCGGCCGACCTCGAGTTCTTCTCTCGCATCGCGCAGCACGACGCGCCCTTTTTCCATCGACACCCTCGCCCCTTCCAGTTCATATCGCGCGATACGCGCCCCGTCGGCAACCTCGATCCTGAGGCGGTCCGCATCAAGCTCCAAGCGCTCATAATCGGCGGCATGACGCGCATACAGCGTGAACGCTGCGCCGAGCAGCAGTACTTCCAGCCCCGCGAACGGCAGGACGAGCCACGCGCCCGCGGCTGCGAACCCTGCGCCAATCGCGAGCACAACGAGCGAGAGCGCCGCAAATACCTTCGCCAGTCCGGACGGCGACATCGAGCAATTGCGCTTCAGGGTCCGGCTGAAGTGGGGTTCGCTCACGAAAAAAGCGAAAGTATCACAACCGGAACGCGCGTCTCAAGGCATGCGCTTGAAAACACGAACGCTTTTCAGTTCCGGGTGCGCCTTGCGGCCTTTCCACGCGTGACCGTACACCACCTCGAACGTCGCGCGTCCCGGCAGCGCCACGCGTAACCGCTCGCGGAAGGTGCGCCCGCCGAGCCCGCGACGCCGGTCGGCGCGGGCGCTCGTCTGACCGCTCGCGCGCAGCTCGGCGAGAAGTGTCTCGCTCCTTCCGAAATCGACCTGGATCATGTCCATGTCCATAACAGGGGCGGCAAATCCCGCGGCGACCAGCATGTCGCCGAGATCATGCATATCGATGAACTCGTGCACGCGCTGCGCCCCCGCCGCGGCGCGCAGCTCCTTCAGGCTATCGGGTCCGAGCGTGCTGAACATCAGCAAGCCTTCGGGGACAAGCACGCGCGCAAACTCCTTGAACGCGGGCAACGGGTCGTCGAGCCAGTGCAGCGTCATGTTGGACCACACAAGCTCGAACGCCTCGGCGGTGAGCGGCAAGCGCGCAATGTCGCTGCATAAGGAAATCGAACGCCTGCGGAACCAGCCGGGACGTGATGCGCGCAGCATGGGAAGGGCGAAATCCAGCGCAAAAACGTCCGCCTTCGGATAGCGTCCGGCGAGCTCGCGGCGCGGCGGGCCGCTCCCTGCGTCGAGGACCCGGCGCGGCGCGATCCTCACGTAGTCCAGGCGCTCCAGCATGCGCGCCGCCACTTCGCTTTCGAGCTTCGAGGATTTTCCGTACGTGGCCGCCGCGCGCTCGAATCTGCGCCGGACGGTGCGGTAATCAATCCGGGGAGAGCGTTCGCTCAATCGCAGCCGCCACCGCGAGAATGCGCCGATCGCTCATTGCCGGCCCGCCGACCATGAACCCGACCGGCGCGCGAGTAGGCAAATGAGCGCGCTCGTGGCAGGGCAGCGAAACGGCGCAGCCGTCGAGGAAGTTCACCAGCCCCACGATTCCGAGAATGCGCGTGTTCCAGCGGAAGTACGCCTCGTCGCTCACGTCCACTTCCGCGATCGGCGGCGCGACGCAGGGCACCGTGGGCAGCACGAAAGCATCGAAGGGCGCAAGCGTCATCTCCACCTCGCGCTGGAACGCGGCGCGCAGCAGGCCGAGATCGACATAATCGGCGGCGCTCAGATCCTTCCCGAGCAGCACACGCTTGGCTACGCGCGGGTCGTACTCGGCGAGGCGCGCGGCGTTCTTGCGATGGATCGCGTAGGCCTCGGCGCCGGCGTAGCCGCCGCCCTTGAAGTATTCGCTCTGGCGATCGAAAGCGGGCACAGGCTTTTCCGTCAGCAGGACGCCCGCTTGTTGCAAGCGCTCCAATGCATTCTCGAAAGATTGCTCCACCTCCGGGTCCAGCCCCTCACGCACGACGCTCTTCGGCACAAGAAGCCGCAGCCCTTTGACCGGCACCTCGGCCAACGGCTCCACCGTCTCGCCGGCGAGGATGCTGTCGTAAGTGGCGCAGCACCCGACCGAGTTGGCGAGCGGGCCGATCGAATCGAGGGTGTAGGAAAGTGGGAATGCACCCCCGCGCGGTACCCGCCGCGCGGTCGGCTTGAAGCCGGTGATCCCGCATAACGCCGCCGGGATGCGGATCGAGCCGCGCGTGTCGGAGCCAAGCGCCATCACGCACATGCCGTCGGCCTGCGCTACGGCCGCACCGGAGGACGAGCCGCCCGGGATCCTGCCGGTCTTGCGATCCCAGGGATTCTTCGGCGTGCCGTAGTGCGGGTTGATGCCGGTGGTGCCGAAAGCAAACTCGACCATGTTGGTGCGCCCGACGAACACCGCACCCGCGGCGCGCAGCCGCGCGACGGCAACGGCATCGGAACTGGCCTGTTGATTAAGAACTTTCGAACCGGCGCAGGTGACATCGCCGGCCACGTCGAACAAATCCTTGATCGATACCGGCAGTCCGTCCACCGGCGAGCGGCGCACGCCGTGCCGGCGCAACTCGTCGGAGAAGTCAGCGTCGGCGAGCGCGCGCTCGGCGTACACCTTGATAAACGCGCGCGCGCCCTCTCCGGAGCGATCGGCGATGCGCTGGAGCGCGTCCTCGGTGAGGCGGCGACTCGATGAACGGCCCGCTGCGAGCTCGGCGGCAAGCTGGGCTACAGTCGACATCACCCAATAGTATGCGGAATTGGCGTATGCGCGATTGGCCCGGGCTGTTGTTCGGGGGCAGCTGCTACCTCTGTCGCGGCGCGGCTGCCGACTTGCTCTGCGCCGCCTGCGACGCCGACCTGCCGCGCCTTGCGGGACCGCGCTGCCCGCGCTGCGCCCTCGACTCGCCGCGCGGCGAGCTCTGCGGCCGTTGCCTGAGCGAAGCTCCGCATTTCGATGCGACAGTGGCGGCGCTCGCCTACGAATTTCCCGCCGACGCGCTCGTGCATGCGCTCAAGTTCCGCGGCGAGCTGGCGCTGGCAGCTCTTCTAGGCAAGGAGATAGCCTGCCGCGTCTCCGCGAGCGAGATCGACTCCGTCGTCCCCGTCCCGCTGTCCGCGGCGCGATTGCGCAGCCGGGGGTATAACCATGCTGCGGAGATCGCGCGCCACCTTCTGCCGGGAAAACTCGACCTCGCGCTTTGCGAGCGCAGCCGCGATACGCCGCCGCAGATGGACCTGCCTTTCGCGGAACGCCGGCGCAACGTGCGCGGCGCGTTCCGCTGCACGCGAGCGCTCGCGGGCGCGAGCGTCGCGGTGGTGGACGATGTCATGACGACTGGCGCGACCCTGAATGAACTCGCGCGCGCCTTGAAAGCGGCCGGCGCCACGCGCGTGGTGAATTGGGTTGCGGCGCGAACTTTTCCGCCTGACTGATGTTCCACATCGTCCTCGTACATCCCGAGATCCCGCCGAACACCGGCAACGTGATCCGCCTCGCCGCCAATACCGGCGCTCGGCTGCACCTCGTCGAGCCGCTCGGCTTCACCATCGACGACCGGCAGCTGCGCCGCGCCGGGCTCGACTACCACGAGTTCGCCCATGTGGAAGTGCACAGGAGCTACTCCCATGTAAGGCAGGCGCTGAACGGCCATCGGATGTTCGCATTCAGCACGCGCGGCACGCGCAATTACGCGGAGGTTGAGTTCCGGTTCGGTGATGCATTGGTCTTCGGCCCGGAGACGAAGGGGCTCGCGCCGGAGATGCTCGAGGACTTCCCCGCTGATATGCGGCTCAGGCTGCCGATGCTCGCGGGCAACCGCAGCCTTAATCTGTCGAACGCCGTGGCCGTCGCCGTATTCGAGGCGTGGCGGCAGATCGGCTTTCTGGGCGCCGGCTAGCGCTCTTTCTTCGGGTCGCGCGAGAGCAATTGCTCGACGGCGGCCTTCGGCGCCAGTCTTCCTTCGAGCACCGCGTTGACGGCATCGGTGACCGGCATGTTCACGCCCCGTGCGTTTGCAAGCTTCGCCACCTCGCGCGCGGTGTAGACGCCCTCGGCCACATGGCCCAGATCGTGCAGGATCCTTTCGAGCGAAAGGCCTTGCGCGAGCTGCAATCCCACTCTGCGGTTCCTGGAGAGGTCTCCGGTTGCGGTGAGGATCAGGTCGCCGGCGCCGGTGAGACCGAAGATGGTGTCCGGATGGCCGCCCATCGCGCCGCCTAGCCGTGCGATCTCGGCAAGCCCGCGCGTAATCAGCGCCGCGCGCGCGTTATGGCCCAGGCCAAGGCCGTCGGAAATGCCGGCGGCGATCGCCATCACGTTCTTGACAGCGCCGCCGATTTCCACGCCGACGAGATCAGTGCTGTAGTACACGCGCAACCTGCCGCCGTGCAGGAGCGCCGCGGCGTCGCGGGCGAAGGCCCCATCGCGCGCCGCGAGCGTTAGCGCGCACGGCAACCCGCGCGCGACCTCTTCGGCGAACGAGGGCCCGGACAGCGCGCCGTAGCGCGCGCCGGCGCCGATTGTCTGCTCTACGATCTGGTGCGGCAGGAGCCCGCTGTCCCGTTCGAACCCCTTGCACAGCCACACGAAAGCCTGCTTCCCGGTCTTCTCCACGACATCGCGCAGCCCCGACACTGGAGTAGCGGCGAGCACGAGCTCCGCGCCCGCTATATCTGCAAGATTGGAGCTGACCCTGACGACGGAAGGAATCTGGATGCCGGGCAGATAGCGCTCGTTCCTGCGCGTGCGCGCGAGCGCTGCGGCCTGCGCCGGGTCGCGCGTCCAGAGCACGACATCGAGGCGCGCGGCGAGCACCGTTGCGATCGAGGTGCCCCAGGCGCCCGCGCCGAGCACCGCGACGCGCTTCACTGGGAAAGTTGGATCGTGGGAGAGGCCGGACTACCTGGCGCGCTTGAGGTCTGCTGCTCCTGCTGCAGGCGTTGCATGTAGAGCGCCTCGAACGAAACCGGCGCCAGCAGCACCGGCGGAAAGCCGCCGCGGATCACAAGATCCGAGATGGTCTCGCGCAGGTAAGGAAAGAGGATTGTCGGGCAGGCGACCGCGAGCAGCGGGCGCAGGTCCTGCGCCGGCACGTTGCGCATCTGAAAGATGCCCGCCTGCACCGCCTCGGCAAGGAACAGCGTCTTGTCGCCGACCTTCGCCGTCACGGTGGCGCTGACCGAGGCCTCGAAGTAACCCTCGGTGAACGGCGCCGCCGCGGTGTCGATGCGCACCTCCAGTTGCGGCTGCGACTGCTGCATGAACACTTGCGGCGCGTTCGGAATCTCGAGCGACACGTCTTTCACGTAGATCTTCTCGATCTGAAACGTCGCCTGCGGTTTCTGGGGTTCGGTGGTCATGAAGTGTTGGAATTATCCGTTCGCCTGGAGCAGAGGATCGAGCTTGCCTTCGCGCTCGAGGGCGTAGAGGTCGTCGCATCCGCCAATGTGGCGTTCGCCGATCCAGATCTGCGGGACGGTGCGCCGGCCGCTCTTGCGCACCATCTCCGCGCGCCGCGCGGGCTCGAGGTCGACCCGGATCTTCTCGATGGCAGCACCTTTCGCTGCGAGGAGCCGCTCGGCCGACTGGCAAAAAGGGCACGCGGCGGTCGCGTACATGAGGACTCGCGCCACTATTTCTCGACCGGCAGGCCAGCCTGTTGCCATGCGTGCAGCCCGCCGGTGAGGTTCACAACGCGCGCAAAGCCCTGCTTCTTCAGGGCAGCGACGGCCTTGGAGGAGCGCTCGCCGCCTTCGCAATACACGATCACCGGGCGATCCTTGCGCTTCGCCACCTCGGCGTCGCCGAGGCGCGACAGCGGCACATTTTTCGCGCCGAGGATGTGGCCCGTGCCGTACTCGCCGGGATCGCGCACGTCAAGCACCAAGGCGTCCTCGCGATTGATGAGGTGGGTCGCCTCGGCGGTGTTCACCCACGGCCCGCCGGCGCCGCGCCGGAAAAGCGGCCACAACAGCATCGCGCCCGAAACGAACGCGACCACAAAAAGGAGGAGATTGTTGCGAACAAAGTCCATGGGCTCGGGGAGGCGACTGCAAGCCGGCCATTATAATGAAGCGCGATGGCCAAGCTCGTGCTCCTGCGTCACGGCGAGTCGGACTGGAACCGCGAAAACCGCTTTACCGGCTGGACCGACGTGGACCTGTCCGAGCAAGGCATTACCGAAGCACGCGCCGCCGGAAGGCTGCTCAAGAGCGAGGGCTACGACTTCGATGTCGCGTACACCTCGGTGCTCAAGCGCGCGGTTCGCACGCTGTGGATAGCGCTCGACGAGCTCGACCGGATGTGGCTTCCGGTGGAGAAAAGCTGGCGCCTAAACGAGCGCCACTACGGCGCGCTGCAGGGGCTGAACAAGGCCGAGATGGCGGCGAAGTACGGCGAGGCCCAGGTGCTTGCCTGGAGGCGCAGCTACGACACGCCGCCGCCTGCGCTCACGCCCGAGGACCCGCGGTACGAAGGCAAAGACCGGCGCTACGCCGGCGTGAAGGTTCCGCTGACAGAGTCCTTGAAAGACACCGTGGCCCGCGCGGTGCCGTACTGGCAGTCGAGCATCGCGCCTGCCCTGCGCGCCGGCAAGCGCGTGCTCGTGGCTGCGCATGGCAACTCGATGCGCGCGCTGGTGAAGCATCTCGACGGGATCTCGGACGAAGCGATCGTGAAGCTCAACATTCCGACCGGCATTCCGCTCGTGTACGAGCTGGAAGAATCGCTCAAGCCACTGCGTCACTACTACCTCGGCGACCCCGACGAAGTGGCGCGGCGCACCGCCTCCGTCGTCACGCAGGGGAAAGTGAAAGTCTGAGCCGCGCCGCGTGTGTGGCGCTCGCGCTGGCCGCATTCTCGGCCTGGGGAGCGACGCAAGAGGACAAGCTCAAAGCGCTGCGCGGGCGCATCGACAAGCTCAACGAAGAGATCCGGCGCAGCGAATCGTCGCAACGCGAAGCGCGCGACGCGCTGCGCGACTCCGAGCGCGCAATCTCGAACGCGAATCGCGCGCTGACTCGGCTCGCCGCCGAGGCGCGCGCGGTGCGGGCCGACGGCGCTCGCGTCGCGCAACAGCGTGAATCTTTGCAAACTCAGGTCGCGCAGCGCGAAGCCGCGATCGAGCGCATGCTGGTTGCGTGGGCGGCCGGCGGCTCGCCCGACGCGCTGCGCGTGGTGCTCTCAGGAAACGATCCCGCGGACATTGGACGCGCGCTGCACTACCTCGGCCATATCTCGCGCGCCGCGGCAAGCATGCTCGCCGAGCAGCGCGCCGCCGTCGCCGAGCTCGAGCGGCTCGCGAACGACGCAAGGGCGCGCGCCGAGCGCCTGCGCGCGATCGAGCAAGCGAGCCGCACCGATCGCGACAAATTGCTCAGCGAGCAGCGCAGCCGCGCCCGCGTGCTCGCCAGCGTGTCGGCCGAGATGCGCAAAAACCGCAAGGAAATCCGCGTGCTGCGGGCGGATGAGGCGCGCCTCGCACGCATCATCGAGGCGCTCGGGCGCAGTGAATTCCCCTCGGCCAAGGGGGCCTTTTCCGGCTTGCGCGGCAAGCTGGCCCTTCCGGTGCGGGGGGAACTGACGCAGTGGTTCGGCGCTCCAAGGGGATCGGCCGGGACGGAGGCAAAAGGCGTGTTTATTCGCGCACCGCGGGGGCAGCCGGTACGCGCGATTGCCCGGGGCCAAGTGGTCTACGCCGATTGGATGCGCGGATTCGGCAATCTTCTAATCGTGGACCACGGCGAAAGCTACCTTTCGATCTACGCCAATAACGAGTCGCTCCTAAAGGAGCTGGGCGAGGCCGTCGCGCCGGGCGAGCCAATCGCCACGACCGGATCGAGCGGTGGCAACGAGGAAACGGGTTTATACTTTGAAATGCGGCACTTGGGCCGCGCCTTTGACCCACTGTCCTGGGTCAAGAAGAAATAAGCGAGCGTCATGCACACCAGGCTTCGCAACATCGGCTTCATTATCGTCGGCGCCGTCGCCGGCGTGCTCATCAGCCTCAACTTCCAGGCGATCGCAGATCGCGCAACGCGCTCATCGCTTCCGATCGAGGAACTGCGCGCGTTCACGGAGGTGTTCGGCGCCATCAAGACGAACTACGTCGAGCCGGTGGAGGACAAGAAGCTCATCACCGAGGCCATCAACGGCATGCTCACCGGCCTCGACCCCCACTCGTCGTACCTGGACGCCGAAGCTTTCCGCGAGCTGCAGGTCGGCACCCAGGGCCAGTTCGGCGGCCTCGGCATCGAGGTCGGCATGGAGGACGGCTTCGTCAAGGTGATCTCACCGATCGAAGACACCCCCGCGCATAAGGCGGGCATCAAGCCCGGCGACCTCATCATCAAGCTCGACGACACGCCCGTGAAGGGCATGACGCTGAACGACGCGGTGAAGCGTATGCGCGGCAAGCCGAATACCCAGATCACGCTCACCATTTCGCGCAAAGGGGAGACCGCGCCGATGGTGGTCACGATCACGCGAGCCATCATTCGCGTGCAGAGCGTGAAGTCGAAGGTGATCGAGCCGGGCTACGCGTGGGTGCGCGTGTCGCAGTTCCAGGAAGCGACCGCCGAGCACCTGGTGAAGCACCTCGAGGGCCTCTTCAAGCAGGGACAGGTCAAAGGCTTGGTGCTCGATCTGCGCAACGACCCCGGCGGCCTGCTGCACGGGGCGGTCGCCATTTCTTCGGCCTTCCTGCCAGCGAAGTCGCTCGTCGTGTCGACCGACGGCCGCGCCGAGGACGCGCGCCGGAAGTTCTACGCGAGCCCCGACGACTATGCGCGCCGCGGCGATGACGTGTTAAAGAGCCTGCCGCAGGCGACGAAGACGGTGCCGATGGTTGTGCTCGTGAACGGCGGCTCGGCGTCGGCCTCCGAGATCGTCGCCGGCGCGCTGCAGGACCACAAGCGCGCCAAAGTCATGGGCACGCAGACCTTCGGCAAGGGCTCGGTGCAGACGATCATGCCTCTCGGCAACAACACCGCGATCAAGCTGACCACCGCTCGCTACTACACGCCGAGCGGCCGCTCGATCCAGGCGCTCGGCATCACGCCGGACATCATGGTCGAGGATCCGAGCGACACCCTTGTGCGCGTGCGCGAAGCCGACCTGCAGCGACACCTCGAGAACGGCCGCGACCCCGATAAGAAAGAGTCCACGGTCACGCGCACCAAGCCGCCCGCGACGCCCGCCGAAACGAAGCCCACCGAGCTCGGCTCGAAGGACGACTTCCAGCTCACGCAGGCGATCGCGTTTCTCAAGGGCGAGCCGGTGAAGGCGCAATCGCCCACGGTCGCGCAGACCGAAGCGCCGAAGGCCAAGCCGACTAACTGAACGACCAGCAGCTCCTCCGGTACAGCCGGCACATCCTTCTTGCCGAGTTCGGGATCGAGGGCCAGGAGCGGCTGCGCGCGGCGAGCGCGCTGATTGTCGGCGCGGGCGGCCTGGGCTGTCCGGCGGCGCTTTACCTCGCCGCGGCCGGCATCGGCCGGCTGACGCTCGCCGACAGCGACAAAGTCGACCTCACCAATCTGCAGCGCCAGATCCTCTACCGCGCCGAGTCGGTCGGCGCGGTGAAGGTGGAGGCCGCAAGACAGTCCTTGAAGGCGGTCAATCCGGAGGTCGAGATCGTTGCGGTACAGAAACGGCTCGATGCCGCGAGCCTTGTGCCTTTGGTTTCTCGAGCAGATGCAGTGCTCGATTGCACCGACAACTTCGCCACGCGCCACGCTATCAACCGCGCATGCGTAGCGCATGCTAGGCCGCTCATCTCCGGCGCGGCGATCCGCTTCGACGGCCAGTTGATGGTCTTCGACCTCAGAAGAAAAGACGCCGCCTGCTACGCGTGCCTCTTCCCCGAAGATGCGGAGGTCGAAGAGGTGCAGTGCTCGACGATGGGCGTCTTCGCCCCGCTCACCGGCTTGATCGGGGCCGCGCAGGCCATGGAAGCGATCAAGCTCCTCGTCGGCGTGGGCGAATCGTTGAACGGGAAGCTTCAGGTCCTGGACGCGAAGACTGCCGAGTGGCGCACTGTACGGGTAAAGAGGGACCCCGCCTGCGCGGTCTGCTCAATGAATGGCCTGCGCTCGTAGCAAGAGCGCGCGGGGAATCTCGAAGTCGATCGCCTTCGCGGTCGTCAGATTGACCACCAAGTCGTATTTCGTGGGTAGCTGAACCGGCAGATCACCCGGCTTTGCGCCTTTGAGAACGCGGTCCACGTAGCCCGCCAAGGTGCGATACATTTCTTCGATATTCCCCGCGTAAGACATCAAGCCGCCGGACTCCGTCCAGGCGGCGCTCGGGGCGATAGTGCGCACCCGGTGCCGCAGGGCGTGGGCGATGATTGGTTTGCGCGGAAGACTCGGCTGGACGATCACAAAGTCGCTCCCGATGCGCGAGAAAGCGTCCGAAATCTGGTCGGGCTTGTCGATCATGATGGTGCGAATCTCGATACCGGTTGCCCGAGCAGCCGAGCCGATCTGCTCGAGAAACGGTTTGGTGAACGGGTCCGTCGCGTTCGCAAGCACAGCGACGCGTTTCGCCGAAGGGTCCGCTTCCTTGATGATCTCTAGGCACTTCGCCGATACCTCGGCCGTCGCCGCAGATATCCCGGTGACGTTCCCGCCGGGGCGCGAGAGACTCGAGACGATTCCCGCCTCCAGCGGATCGCCGGAGAGCATGAGAACCGGGATGTTTTGCGTCGCTGCCTTCGCCGCCTGCACCGCGGGGGTTGGCGACGCAACAATAAGGTCGACCGGTAGCCGTACGAGTTCGGTCGCCAGCGCCGGCAGGGCGCCGGACTTTCCTTCGTCAAAGCGGAACTCGATGTGAATGCTTCGCCCATGCTCGTATCCGTAGGCACGCAATCCCTGCTGCAACAGGGTGCGCAACGGTTCCGGATTCCCGGACGTGAGCACGCCGATCCGCGGCGTTCGCTGTGCCTTCGCCGGCTCGGCGAGCGCCAAGCCGGCGAGAACGACGAGAACGGCGCGCCGATTCACGCGAGGAGGTAGCGGCGCTGGGCGCTGAAGCTCTCGGTCGGCTTCTTGGCGAAGCCGCTCTTTGCGTACTGATGCAGGCAGCCGAGCGCGTAGCGAAGGAGCGCGCCGGCGCGGCCCGGGGCGTCGCCGTCGGAAGCGGTGCGCAGCGATTGCTTTATCGTCGACTCGAAGCGCTCGAAGAACTGGTTCATGCGCGCTTGCAGGCGCTCGTGCTCGCCTACTAGCGCGTCCCCGGTCATGACGCGCACCATGCCAGGGTTCTTCTCGGCGAAAGCGAGCAGCATTTCCAGCAGCTTCTCGCACTGGCGGTGGCCGTCGGCCTCGTCGGCGGTGATTTGGTTCGCGAGCGTGAATACCGAGCTTTCGATGAACTCGATCAGCCCCTCGTACATCTGCGCCTTGGAGGCGAAGTGGCGGTAGAGCGCGGCTTCGGAGACACTGAGCCTTTCGGCAAGCGCGGCGGTGGTGATCTTTTCCCACCTCGGCGCCTCGAGCATCTGCGCAAGCGCTTTCAGGATCTCGAGCCGGCGTTCGCCTTTGGCGCGGGGCACAGTAGAGGAATTCTAAGCTTCAGGAGAGGATTCTACGCGGCAGTTCGGTGACCGAGGAAACGCGCAGGTCGACGTAAGGCGCGCGCCGCCCTACCGGGCTCACCCAAACCGTTGACATGCCAAGGCGATGTGCCGCGCGCAGGTTGTCCAGGATGTCGTCGATCAGCGCGCAGCGATGGGGGTCGAGATCATGGTTGCGCAGCAGCCGGTGAAAGCCCCACGCGTGCGGCTTTCCGCGGTAGCCGGTGTCCTCGATCGTGTAGACCGCGTCGAAGAAACGGCGCAGCCCGAGCGCGCGCAGCACTTCCTCCACGTAGTGCCGTGGCGCATTCGAAAAGACGAGCCGCGTGCCGCCCAACCGAGCGAGCGCGTGCTTGAGCGCGTTCTCGCGCACGACCATGTCAGCGAGCTCAGGAAAGACATGCGTCTCGGCGAGGAAGTGGCGCGGGTCGGTGCCGTGGTGGCGCATGAGGCCGGCGAGCGTAGTGCCATAGCGCAGCCAGAAGTCGCGCCGCATGCGGCCGGCGCCTTCGTCATCGAGCCCGAACTGCCTCTTCAGGTAATCCTGGATCTGCGTGTGCATCGAGGGAAAGATGTGCACCCGCGCGTCGTGCAGCGTATTGTCGAGGTCGAAGATCCACACCCGCCGCGACGGCGGCAACCTCGCAATCCTCACGGCTTACTTGCTTCGGATCAGCGTGCCGACGCCCTGGTCGGTGAGCACCTCGAGAAGCAGCGCGTGCGGCACGCGCCCGTCAATGATGTGCACGCTCTTCACGCCGCTCCTCGCGGCGTCGAGCGCCGAGCCGATCTTGGGCAGCATGCCGCCGGAAACCGTCCCTCTCGCAACCAAATCGTCGATCTTCTTCGGTGTGAGCCCGGTGAGAAGCTTGCCGTCCTTGTCGAGCACCCCCGGGTTGTTGGTGAGCACCACGAGCTTCTCGGCGCGCAGCACCTCGGCCAGCTTGCCCGCGACAAGATCGGCGTTGATGTTGTACGTGGTCCCGTCGCGCCCGGTGCCGATCGGCGCGACCACCGGGATGAACCCGCCCCGCTCGAGCGCCTCGATCACCGCCGGATCGATCGACTCGATCTCGCCCACCTGGCCAAGGTCGACGCGGCCGTTTTCCTGAGAAGGCAGCTTCATTTTGCGCGCGTGGATAAAGGCGCCGTCCTGCCCGGTGAGGCCGACCGCCTTGCCGCCCGACTGGTTGATGAGCTCGACCACTTCCTTGTTCACCTGCCCGCCGAGCACCATCTCGACCACGTCCATGGTTTCCGCATCGGTGACACGCATGCCCTGGACGAACTCGCCTTTCTTGCCCAGGCGCGCGAGCAGCTGCTCGATCTGCGGGCCGCCGCCGTGCACCACGACCGGATTCATGCCCACGAGCTTGAGCAGCACGACATCGTGCGCGAACGAGCTCTTGAGCAGCTCGTCGGTCATGGCGTTGCCGCCGTACTTGATGACGATGGTCTTGCCGTGGAAACGCTGGATGTAGGGCAGCGCCTCGGCCAGGACGCGCGCCTTTTCGGCGGCTTCCGGAGAATGAGGGTGAGGGGCGTTCATCGGAACGCCCCCCATACTACAGAAAAACCTACTGAATCGAGATCTGCTTGCGCTGCGCCGCGGCTTTCTTGGGCAGCTTCAGCTCGAGCACGCCGTCCCTGAACTTGGCTTCGACCTTGCTCTCGTCCACCTCCTGCGGCAGCGTGAAACTGCGCGAAACCTTGCCGTAGACGCGCTCGGTGTGCAGCACGCGCTCGTCCTGCGAAGCTTCCTTCTCACGCTTCACCTCTGCGGCCAGCGTGACCTGCGAGCCATCGATGGTGACCTGGATATCCTCTTTCTTCACCCCGGCTAACTCCGCCACGATGGTGTAGGCGCCATTCGATTCGGCGACATCCACCTTCACGCGCGGCAACGCCTCGCCAGCGCGGCCTTCGTAGGCGACCGGGCGGACGAAGAAGCCCTTGAACAGATCGTCGACCAGATCGTTGAATGGATCGAACCTCGTAATGTTTGCCATGTATCCGCTCTCCTTTTCTGAGCCAGTACCCTGCAGGTAAGGGCGGCCAGCCGGGTTTCAAGCCCCCGGTAAACTGCTGTCGGTGAACGACTTCCGGGCCCGGCTGGAGGGCGAGCGACCGTACCTTCTGCGCTACGCGAGCCTGCAGCTGCGCGATCCAAGCCTCGCCGAGGATGCGGTGCAGGAGACGCTGGTCGCGGCGCTCGTCGGCGAGGCGAGTTTTGAGGGGCGTGCGAACCTGCGCACCTGGCTCACGGGGATCCTCAAGCACAAGATCATCGACGCCATCCGCAGGCTCGCCCGCGATGCGGCGGCGGCGCCGGCCGAGGCGGACACTGCCGAGTTCGACGCGCTTTTCGTCGACAACGGCCATTGGGCCGCACCGCCTGCCGCCTGGGCGGACCCGGACGCCTCGCTCGAACAGAAGCGCTTCTTTTCCGCGCTCGAGACTTGCCTCGAACGCCTGCCGAAAAAGACCGCGCAGGCGTTCATGATGCGGGAGCACCTGGGCCTCGAGACGGCCGAAATCTGTAAGGAACTCGCGATCACGCCGACGCACTGCTGGGTACTGCTGTATCGCGCGCGCATGGCCCTGCGCGAATGCCTGGAGAAGGACTGGTTCGGCAAGATATGAAGCTCACGTGCAAGGAAGTGTCGCGCCTCGTGTCCGAGGGACTCGACCGGCGGCTTGGCTGGTCGGAGCGCGTGCGCGTGCGCGTTCACCTCGCGATCTGCGACGGCTGCACGAACTTCAAGAAGCACTTGCTTTTCCTGCGAAAGGCACTCTCGCGGCTTGCAGAACAGCCTAAATCCTGAGAAGTGCGCCCGCTGCGGCGCCGAGTTCCACTGCGGCCGCAACGAGGAGAGCTGCTGGTGCGAAAGCCTGCCGCCGCTCACGCCGCTGCCCGGGCGAGCATGCCTTTGCCGTCAATGCCTGGAAGAAGAGCTTAAAGAACGAACCTAGCGAGGTCCTCGTTCCTGGCAAGGTCGGCGAGGCGGGCATCGACGTAGGCCGCGTCGATCGTCACCGTGCCGGCGCCGCGCTTGCCGGCCTCGAACGACACCTCCTCGAGCAGCTTCTCCAGCACCGTGTAGAGCCGCCGCGCGCCGATGTTCTCGGTCCTCTCGTTCACCTGGAAAGCGAGCTCGGCGATACGCCGGATTGCCTCGGGACGAAATTCGAGCGCAACGCCTTCGGTGCCGAGCAGCGCCTGATACTGCTTCACCTGACTCGCGTCGGTCGCAACCAGTATTCGCTCAAAGTCGTCCACCGACAGCGAATCGAGCTCGACGCGGATCGGAAAGCGGCCCTGCAGCTCGGGAATGAGATCCGACGGCTTGGCGAGATGGAAAGCTCCCGAAGCGATGAACAGAATGTGGTCGGTCTTCACCATGCCGTAGCGGGTCGAGACCGTCGTGCCTTCGACAAGCGGAAGCAGGTCGCGCTGCACGCCCTGGCGCGAGACGTCGGCGCCCGCGATCTCGCCGCGGCTCGTGATCTTGTCGATCTCGTCGAGGAACACGATACCGTTCTGCTCGGCGTTGGCGACGGCGCGCGTCTTGAGCTCGTCGTCGTTCACCAGGCGCGCCGCCTCTTCTTCGGTGATGAGCTGCCCGGCTTCCCGAATCTTCATGCGGCGCAGCCGCTTGCGTCCGCCGCCCAGGCCCGAGAGCATCCCTTGGATCTGCGAGGTGAGCTCCTCCATGCCCGGCGGAGCCAGGATCTCCATGTGCGGCTGGCTCGCCGCGACCTCGATATCGATCTCGCGCTCGTCGAGCTCGCCCTCGCGCAGCTTCTTGCGGAAGGCCTGGCGTGTCGCGGATTCCTCGTTCTGCTTGAAGCCGACCAGGACGTCGAGGATCCGTTCCTCGGCCGCGTCCTGCGCGCGCGTGCGCACCCGGCGCATCGCCTGCTCGCGCGTCTGCTTGACGCTGATCTCGACGAGGTCCCTCACGATGGTGTCCACGTCGCGCCCGACGTAGCCGACCTCGGTGAACTTGGTCGCCTCGACCTTGATGAAAGGCGCGTCGGCAAGCCGGGCGAGGCGCCGCGCGATTTCGGTCTTGCCGACGCCGGTGGGCCCGATCATCAGGATGTTCTTGGGGGTGATCTCGGTGCGCATCGGCTCGGCGACCTGTTGGCGGCGCCAGCGGTTGCGCAGCGCGATGGCGACGGCGCGCTTCGCTTTCGCCTGTCCGACGATGAACTTGTCCAGCTCGTGGACGATCTCCTGCGGCGTCATCACCGAAATGAGGCCGCTCATTCCAGGCTTTCTATGCTTCGTTGCTGATTGGTATAGATGCAGATGTCGCCGGCGATCGCCAACGCTTTATCGACGATTTCGCTGGGGGAAAGCGAGGAGTTCTCCAGCAGGGCTCGCGCCGCGGCCTGCGCATAAGGACCCCCGGAGCCGATGGCGAGAATTCCGTACTCGGGCTCGAGCACGTCGCCCGCGCCGGTGATTATGAGCGAGCGCTCTTTGTCGGCGACCGCGAGCATCGCCTCCAAGCGCCTTAGCACGCGGTCGGTGCGCCAGTCTTTCGCCAGCTCTACCGCCGCGCGCATCAGGTTGCCCTGGTGCTTGTCGAGTTTTGCCTCGAAGCGCTCAAAGAGCGTGAAGGCGTCGGCTGTGCCGCCCGCGAAACCGGCCAGGATGCGGTCCTGGTAGAGACGCCGCACTTTGCGTGCGCCGCCCTTAAGCACGACCTGGCCGAGCGTCACCTGGCCGTCGCCGCCGAGCGCAACGCTCGAGCCGCGGCGAACGGAGAGAATGGTGGTGCCGTGGAATTGTTCCATGGGAGTCGGAAGGTGAGAGAGCAAAGATGAGGCCGGCAGCCTCGAATTGCAATCCCCGCTCGCGCTAGTCGCGCTCCCGGTGGTGCGCCATGCCGGGTGCGCGGCTTCAGTGCTGGTGCTTCATGCCGCAGTACTTGCCGATGCCGACGCCCTTGCAATCCTTGCGCAGCTGCTCGAGGCACGCCTTCTCGCCCTTGCCCGACTCGAGGCATTTCGCCGCCGCTTCATGCGCCACCGCCATGATGCGATGACGCTTCGCGTCCTCCTGCTCTTCCTTGCTGCCGTGCGTAGATTGCGCGAGCGCGGTGCCGGCGAGCGCCCCTGCCGCCGCTACCATGCAATAGACAAGCTTCATCTCACCCTCCTGATTCGTTGGCTGGAAAACTACCGACCGTCAGGCAACAGCAGGAGGGCCTTGGGCGAGAAAAGGCGGCGCGTCGGCGGCTCGCGGCGCCCGAAGAGGAAACACGGGCGGGTCGTAACCAGACGCAATGCGAGCAAGCAAGACCGGACTCTGAGCCGCGCAAGCAGTAAGCGCGTCCAGCAGATCGCAAAGCGGCTCGCCGCCTTCATCCGAATGACCGCCATGAAGATGGACGAACTCCCCTAGCTCGTCCACATGCTCGATTGGATGCTTGACCGCCGCCTGCCACGAGGCGAGCAGCGAGACTACGAGGAAGACCCGTGCGAGACGGGCGAGCACCTACTTCGCCGGAACGGCGTCGGTCAAGCGGTAGAAAACGCCAGTGGGGTCGTCTTTCAGCACGGACAGCTTGCCAGTAAGGACGACCGGCTCGAAGCTGTACTTCACCGGAGTCTTGCTCTTCACTTCGACCATGCTCTCCGGGCCGCCCGGCAGACAGAACGCGCAGGTTTGCGGCATTGCGGTCAGCACGAAATGGCTCTGCTTGTCGCCCATCTGCAGCGGCATGATGAAGCCCTGCACCCTGACCTCCTTCTGGTCGAGCGCCGCCACGTCCTTCGAGAACTGCGGCACGTAGCGGTCCTTCTGCTTCACGAGCTCGACCTGCGCCAGGAGCTTCCACGACACGACGTCGTTGCGGTCCGGCAGCGGCTTGAACAGGCCGGGGTCCACCCCGGGCGGGGCTTGGTGCTGCGCCATGGCCGGGAACGCGATAAGCAAGCCGACGACGAGAATGCTGATCTTCATGTTTGCCATCCTACCCTCGAGCGAGCGTGCGCGATACCTCGGTCCGGTAGGCCCGCCAGGCCGGCAGCAGCGCGGCGAGCATCCCAACTCCTAAAGCCACGGCTATGAGCCATAGTTCCTCGGGGCGCCATTGTAGACCGCTCACCGCGTAGTAATGCTCGGCCTCGAGCCAGCCGCCGAGGGCCGAGGCGAGCAGGTGGCCAAGGGCAAGGCCAAGCACCGCTCCCAGCAACGAAAGCACGACACCCTCGGTCATGAGTAGACCGAAGAGCTTCCCGCGTGAGGCGCCGAGCGTGCGCATTACCGCGAGGTCGTAGCGACGCTCCTCGAGCGCGTTGTAAAGCGCGATGAAGACCGAGAGACCCGCGGCAACGATCAGCACCAGCGCAAACGCGCGCAGCGCTTCCACGCCCACGCCGACGATGCGGAAGAGCCGAGCTGTTTCGTACGCTGGCGAGGCCGCCTGAAGCTCGCTCTGCGCGTTGATCTGGCGCGGCAGCGTGGCGGCCGCCAGCGGCGAAGCGTACTGGACAAGCACCACCGTGACCTCGCGCGCTTCCTCGAGCGCCTTGCGGTCGGCCTCATCTTCCGGCCCCTGCGCATGCTCGTGCACCCGCCACACGCTCTCGATGCCCGTGAGCACCATCCGGTCGAGCACCGAGTCGGTCCTGTTCAGGACGCCGACCACGGTGTACGGGCTCTCAGCGTGCTCCTCCCCGCCGCCCTCGGTCCCGATGCCGTGTGCACCGGCGAAAGTGCCGCCGACGGCGACGCCGGTGCGCGCCGCCACTTCCGCCCCCAGCACCGCCTCCATCGGCTTTTCCCACAGCCGGCCGCCGGCGAGCGTGGCGTCGTAGTGCTGCGGATACGCGTGCGGCGCACCGACGATGCGGTAGCCCCTCCAGCTGTCGCCGAGCGCGAGCGGAATGGCTCGCTTCACCATTTTGTTCCTGGAAAGCATCTCGACCGATGAGAGCGGGATGTTTCCGGTCGGCGCGTCGACATGGTAGATGCCCGACAGAATGAGCTGCATCGGGCTGCCTTTGGCGCCCACGACGAGATCGATGCCGCGCGCGTCACGGTGCATGCGCTCCTCGAGCTGGCTCACCACCAGCACAAGCAGCACAATGGTCGCGACGCCGAGCGCGAGCAGCCCGAGGCTCAGCACCGTGTTGAGCGGCCGCGCGCGCAGGTAGCTCGCCGAGAGGCTTGCAAGGTTCACAGCTCGAGCCTTTCCCGGAACTTCCCCTTTACGCGCGCGTCGTGCGTGGCGACGACGAGCGTCGCGCCGTGGCGCGCGGCCTGCTCGGAAAGAAGATCCACGACTTTGGTCGCGGCCGCGTCGTCGAGGTTCGCGGTCGGCTCGTCGGCGAGCAGGAGCTTGGGCCGGTTAACCACCGCGCGCGCGATCGCGACGCGCTGCTGCTCGCCCTGCGACAGCTCGCTCGGTCGCCGCGCGCCTTTTTCGGCGACGCCGAGCGCGCCGAGCGTATCTGCGATGCGCGCGTCGTCCTGGGGCACCTGGCCGAGGTACTGCGCGAGGCGCAGGTTGTCGCGCACGCTGAGATGCTTCACGAGGTGCAGCGCCTGCAGCACGATGCCCACCGTGGTGCCGCGCCAGCGGTCGAGCCGCGCCGCGTTCAGGCGCCCGAGGTTCTCTCCCGAAACCTCCACCTGGCCCTCGCTCGGGCGGACCAAGCCCGCCACGATGTGAAGCAGCGTGGTCTTGCCGCAGCCCGAGGGCCCGAGCACCAGCCAGCGCTCGCCCTGTGCCACGCTCCACTCGGCAAGCCGCAGCGCCTCGACGGCGCCGTAGCGATGCGCCAGGCCGCGAACCGAAATCATCTATTTAGCCAAGCACTCCTCGAGACCGGCGATGAAGAGATCCTTGGGCAATTTCTTGCCGATGAACACCAGCAGCGAGCTTTTCTTCTCGCCCTTCGCCCACGGCTTGCCCATGTCGCCGCCCATCATCATGTGCACGCCCTGGAACACCACGCGGCGGTTGTTGCCCTTCATCCACAGGATGCCCTTGTAGCGCAGGAGGTCTGGCCCGTACACCTGGATCATGCCCGACAAGAAGCTCTCGAGCTTCTGGCCGTCGAATGGCTTGTCGGCGCGGAACACGAACGACTCGACCTGGTCGTGATGCTCGTGCGCGATGCTGGTAAGGAACTCGGGGTCGAGCTCGAGGATCGCGTTCAGGTTGAAGCCGCGGATGTCGAGGATCTCCTCGATTTCGCCTGTCCAAAATGAACTTTCCCGATCGGCGCTCGCGGATTCATCCTCTTCAGGCGCCTGGAAAGGTCTTCCGTCTCCTCCTGGGACACGAGATCGGTCTTGGAAAGCAGGATCCGGTCTGCGAAGCCCACCTGCTCCTGCGCCTCGTGGAACTCATCGAGCTGCGTGGGCGCGTGCTTTGCGTCCACCAGGGTGATGATCGAGTCGAGCAGGTAGTAATTGCCGATCTCCTCGTCGGTGAAGAAGGTCTGCGCCACCGGCCCCGGGTCGGCCATGCCTGTCGTCTCGATCACCACGCGGTCGAACTTCAGGTTGCCTTTGTCGCGCTTGTCCTTGAGCGAGCCGAGGATGCGAATGAGGTCGCCGCGCACCGTGCAGCAGATGCAGCCGTTATTCATCTCGACGATCTGCTCGTCGCTCGACTCGATAATGTCGTTGTCGACGCCGACCTCGCCGAACTCGTTCTCGATCACCGCGATGCGGTGCCCGTGGTCCTCCCTGAGGATGCGGTTGAGCAGCGTGGTCTTGCCGCTGCCGAGAAAGCCGGTAAGGATCGTGACCGGCACCATGTCCTGCTCTTGCATGCGAAGCTCCTGGAAGGAGGCGCATTTTAATCTAGGGCCGGTAGGGAGTGCCGCGCGCGGCCCGGCTCGAAGGCCACCGCAGACGTGTCGACGCCGACTTACTTCGACTTCGTTCTACCGTTCTCGTGCCGAGCGACGGCTTCGCCAACTGGGACTTGGGTTTCGCCCCTAGCGAGGTCGATGGAACCGAAGTTTCGGGCTTTTCGCTCGCCCATCCTTCCGATCCAGTGCCCGCTCGCCACGCGAACGACGAGATAGGCGACCATCCAGAGCAGGATGAGGAGAGCTCCGCGCACAAAGGCGGCGTTGATGATGTCTTCGCTCTGTACGCTTGCCCGATCGACGAGCGCCGCAAGCTCTTGCGATTTGAGGAGCGCCAGCACGGTCTGCCGCTGCTCGAGCATCACTTGCCGCACCGCGGCCTCGCGCTCGCGGCCGAGCTCCGCGCTCGCCTGCATGATGCTCGCCTCGCGCTCGCGCGTCACTTCCTTGGCCAGCTGCACGATCGCCGCCTCGCGCTCGCGGCCGAATTCGCGCAGCAGCTGGGTGATCGCCGCCTCGCGCTCCGCGGGCAACTGCTTCGCGAGCACCCCGAACTGCTCCACTGCGCTTGAAGTGCGATGCAGATCATCCATCAACCGGTTGATCTGCGCGGTCTCCAGAACGTTGTACACGCCCAGCTCGGCTTGAAGGCGCGCGATGGTTGGTGCGCGCAGCAGGTAGTACGCCATGCGCTCGCTCAACACCCGCACCTCGTCCACGGTGTCCAGGGCACGCTGGGCTTCGGCGAGCAAGCCGCCTGTGCTGGCCACGCGCTCGAGCTCTTCGGCGCGCTGGCCGGAAAAGCCGGTGAAGCGAACTTCCCACACGTACGCCTGATTCGGGTTCTGCGCAATCGACTCCTCGATCAGCGCACGAAGGCTTTGCTGCTGTTCGGGTGTGAGCACGCGCGCGGAAGCTTTCCACACCTGATTTTCGAAGGCGCGCGAAGCGGCAAGCAGCGCGTCTCCCCGAGAGCCGCCGAGAAATTTCGGCG
>DASTPE010000087.1:0-32148 GCA_035762345.1 Burkholderiales bacterium | reverse complement strand
GCGCGCGTGCGCGACATGTTCGAGCAGGCGAAGAAGCACGCGCCGTGCATCGTGTTCATCGACGAGATCGACGCCGTCGGCCGCCAGCGCGGCGCGGGCCTCGGCGGCGGCAACGACGAGCGCGAGCAGACGCTGAACCAGCTCCTCGTCGAGATGGACGGCTTCGAGTCCACCATGGGCGTGATCGTGATCGCCGCGACCAACCGGCCGGACGTGCTCGACCCGGCGCTGCTGCGTCCGGGCCGCTTCGATCGCCAGGTGGTCGTTCCTCTCCCCGACATCAGAGGAAGAGAGGAGATTCTCAAAGTGCATATGCGCAAGGTGCCGCTTGCGCCGGACGTGAAGCCCGATATCCTCGCGCGCGGCACGCCCGGGTTCTCGGGTGCGGACCTCGCGAACCTGGTGAACGAGGCCGCGCTCTTCGCCGCACGCGGCAACAAGCGCCTGGTGGACATGGACGACTTCGAGCGGGCCAAGGACAAGATCATCATGGGCGCCGAGCGGCGCTCGATGGTGATGCCCGAGGAAGAGCGTCGCAATACCGCGTACCACGAGTCCGGGCACGCGGTCGTCGCGCGCCTGCTTCCCAAGACCGATCCGGTGCACAAGGTGACGATCATTCCACGCGGCCGGGCGCTCGGCGTCACCATGCAGCTCCCGGAGACCGACCGCTATAGCCAGGACCGCGAGCGGCTGATGAACATGATCGCGGTGCTCTTCGGCGGCCGCATTGCCGAAGAGATTTTCATGAACCAGATGACGACCGGCGCCTCGAACGACTTCGAGCGCGCGACCGAGGTCGCGCGCCGCATGGTCACGCAATGGGGCATGTCCGACGAGCTCGGCCCGATGGTGTACGGCGAGAACGAAGGCGAGATCTTCCTCGGCCGCTCGATCACCACGCACAAGAACGTGTCGGAAGCGACCATGCAGAAAGTGGACGCCGAGATCCGCCGCATCATCGACCAGCAGTACCGCCTGGCGCGCAAGCTGCTCGAGGACAACCGCGACAAGGTCGAGGCGATGGCGAAGGCGCTGCTCGAGCTCGAAACGATCGACGCCGACCAGATCGGCGACATCATGGCCGGCAAGCCGCCGCGGCCGCCGAAGCCTTCGGGTAGCGCGCAGTCGGCGGCCAAGCCGCCGGCGGGCGAGGGCGGTGCCGAAGGGGCGGCGGCGCCGACGCCTGCAGCGTAGCGGAGTTCCCACGGAAAAATCTCCCGGCCTGCGCTGCGGGAGATTCTTCTTCGACCTGAAAAGGCCGCTGGTGATGGGCGTGGTGAACGTCACGCCCGACTCTTTTTCCGACGGCGGCCGCTTCCTCGATCCTGCGGCGGCGGTGACGCACGCACGGCGGCTTTCGGACGAGGGCGCCGATATCGTGGACCTCGGCGGCGAATCGACAAGGCCGGGCGCCGAGCGGGTGTCCGAAGAGGAGGAATTGCAGCGCCTCATTCCCGTCCTCGACAAGATTCCGAACCTGTGTGCCTCGGTCGATACGCGCCGTCCGCGGGTGATGCGCGAAGCGCTGCGGGCGGGCGCGTCCATGATCAATGACGTCGATGCGCTTTGTGCACCCGGCGCGCTGCAGGCCGTGGCAGGCGGCGATTGCGGCGTGTGCCTCATGCACAAGAAAGGCGAACCTGCGACGATGCAGCGCGACCCGCACTACGAGGATGTAGTAGGTGAAGTGAGAGCCTTTCTAATCGCGCGCGTTGATGCGGCAAGAGCCGCTGGTATTGCGGTCGAGCGCATCGTGGTCGATCCCGGGTTCGGCTTCGGCAAGACGGCCGAGCACAACCTTGCCCTGCTGAAGCATCTCCCCGAGCTTTCGCGGTTTCCGTTGCTGGTCGGCCTGTCCCGCAAGTCGACGCTCGGGAAGATCACCGGCCGGCCCGTCGAGGAACGCCTTGCCGGAAGCCTCGCGATGGCTTTGCTCGCTTTACAGGCGGGCGCGGCAATACTGCGCGTGCACGACGTGAAGGAAACCAAGGACGTCGTGGCGGTCTGGCAGGCCCACCGGAACGCGTAGCGATCACGACTTTGCGAGCCTCGTGGGGCGGCGCGACAATATCAAAATGAAGCGGAAACATTTCGGTACCGACGGTGTGCGCGGCACGATAGGCGAGAGCCCGATGACGCCCGATTTTGTGCTGCGGCTGGGCTATGCCGCCGGCAAGGTCCTGTCCGTGCAGGGCGGGCATCCTGCCGTCCTCATAGGTAAGGACACGCGTATCTCCGGCTACATGGTCGAGTCGGCGCTCGAAGCCGGATTCTCGGCGGCCGGAGTCGACGTGCACATGTGCGGCCCGATGCCCACGCCGGCCGTCGCGTACCTGACGCGCGCGCTGCGCCTCGCCGCGGGCGTGGTGATCAGCGCCTCGCACAACCCGTACCCCGACAACGGCATCAAGTTCTTCTCCGGCGACGGGTTCAAGCTTCCCGACGACACCGAGGCGACGATCGAGGCCGAGATGGAGCAGCCGATGGGATGCAACGAGGCGGCGAAGCTCGGAAAGGTATGGCGCGTCGACGACGCGCCCGGACGCTACATCGAGTTCTGCAAGTCGACGTTTCCATCCCAGCTTGACCTGAAAGGGCTCAAGATCGTCGTCGACTGCGCGCACGGGGCCAGTTACCACATCGCGCCTCACGTGTTCCACGAGCTCGGCGCCGACGTCATTCCGATCGGCGTGGAGCCCGACGGCTTCAACATCAACGACGGCTTCGGCGCCACTTCGCCCGATTGCCTCAAGAAACACGTCCTTTCGGAGAAAGCAGACCTGGGCATCGCGCTCGATGGGGACGGCGACCGTGTCCTCATGGTGGACGCGACCGGCCGCAGCTACGACGGCGACCAGCTTCTGTTCGCGATAGCCAAGGACCGCTCGGGCAGGCAGAAAGTGGCGGGTGTGGCCGGAACGCTGATGACCAACTATGCCTTCGAGAAGGCGATGGCGCGCCTCGGGATCCCGTTCGCGCGCGCGAGGGTCGGCGACCGCTACGTGCTCGAGCTGATGCGCGAGAAGGGCTGGCAGCTCGGCGGGGAAAATTCCGGCCATCTCATCTGCCTCGACAAACACACCACCGGCGACGGCATCGTCTCGGCGCTGCAGGTCCTCGGCGCCGTGCGGGAGTCGGGCCGCTCGCTCGCCGAGCTCACCGCTGAACTGGTGATGTTCCCGCAAGTGCTGCTGAACGTGGCCGTGCCGCGCGGCTTCCAGTGGGAGAAGCATGAAGCGATAAGGAAGGCGCAGTCGGAGGTCGAGCGCTCGCTCAACGGCAAGGGCCGCGTCCTGCTGCGTCCGTCGGGCACCGAGCCCGTTCTGCGCGTCATGGTCGAAGGAGAGCCGCGCGACGTCGTCGAGTCGGCGGCGAGAAGCATCGCGGACGCCGTGAAGCAAGCGGCCCGCTGAAGAATCCCGCCCATGTAGTGATCGGCCTCGGGCTGGCGCAGACGCTCGCCTGGGGTTCGACCTACTATCTGCCGGCGATTCTGGCGAACTCCATTGCCGCCGAGCTCGGTATCGCGACCGCGTGGGTCTTTACCGCATTCTCCTGCGGCCTGCTTCTTTCTGCGACCCTTGGTCCGGCGGCAGGTCGCCTGATCGACGTCTACGGCGGGCGCCGCATCCTCCCGCTCTCCAATCTCGTATTTGCGGCTGGCCTGGCTCTGCTCGGAGGTTGCCAAAGCATGGCAGGGCTGTTCGCGAGTTGGCTGATGATCGGCGCGGGCATGGGGACAGGGCTGTACGAGGCCGCCTTTTCGACTCTCGCAGGAATCTACGGTCAGGAGGCCCGCCGCGCCATTACCGGTATCACCCTGATCGCTGGCTTCGCCAGTACGGTGTGCTGGCCGATTTCCGCGTACCTGGACGTCACCGTCGGCTGGCGGGCGACCTGCTACGTCTGGGCGGCGGCCCACCTCACGCTCGGGCTGCCGGTCAACGTCCTCCTACCGAGGCCCCGGCGCGCGGAGAAGACGGGTCCATCCCGGGCGACCGCGAGCTCAGACCGTAGCCGGCTCGCGATGATGGCGGCGCTTTCCTTCGTGTTCGCCGCGACGTGGTTTTGCAGCACTTCCATGGCGGCGCATCTGCCACGAGTGCTCCAGGAGTCGGGCGCGAGTCTCGCGGCCGCGGTCGCAGCTGCGGCGCTCGTCGGCCCGGCCCAGGTCGCGGCGCGCGTTCTGGAATTCTGGTTCATGCGCCGCTTCCACCCTATCGTCTCCGCACGCGTCGCAAGCCTCGCACATCCGATCGGCGCCGCAGGCTTGATAGCCGCAGGCTCGCCTGCCGCGAGCGGCTTCGCGGTACTGCACGGCGCAGGAAACGGCGTGATGACGATCTCGATGGGCACGCTGCCGCTCGCGCTTTTCGGCGCGGCAGGATATGGCCTGCGCCAGGGACTGATGATCGCGCCCGCCCGGTTCGTCTCTGCAAGCGCGCCGTTTGTTTTCGACCTGCTCCTGTCCCGCTATGGCACGGCATCGCTGTTTGTGACCGGTGGACTTGGGATTGCCGCGTTTGCAGTCCTGACGCTCATCGGCGAGCGTAGGCGGCATTGACGGCCTGCCGAGGTCCGGCTACCTGAAGTGATGTGATCTGCGGGCTTGCGAGTCGCCCGATGGGTCTGCCGACCCCGGCGCGCTATCGGCGCGCGCTCGGCTGTCGGGCAGCCCTTCGGAACGAGCCGTCAGGCTAGGTTGGCTGTGTCTGGAACGCCAGGAAAAAAACCACACAGCTTGCGCATGATGATTTCCAGTCCGGCGTCGGAATTGCTGCGCCACGCAACGATTTGGTCGGGCCGCATGAGGACGAAATCCGCGGCATAGAGCTCGCGCGCTTCCTCGCTGTCGAGATCGAGGACTTCGAGCATCGGGGACCGAGGTGGCATTGAGCTTTTGCGTTTCCCCAGCCGCAGCAACGTCCATTCGAAGCCGAACAGGTCGTAGAGCGAGCGCCCGTCGGGCATCCATAGATGCGGGGCGCGGCCACCTGGGCAGGCCGTCGGGATGTATTCGTTGGCCTTGTCGGGCGGTGGCGCGGTGCCGTCCGAGACGATCGCCAGCGAGCCGTCATAGCGGCCGCCGAAGGTGATTCCCGGAATGTCGAACTCTGCCCGGCCATGCGCGGCGAAATGCTCGCTGGCGCGCCGGCGCGCCGCTGCGCCGGCGCGTGTGTCATCCTCGATTTCCGGCGCTGGAACATAGTTGCCGAGCGAATCGGCGAACCCCTTGGCGTACCCGGTGTTGCGGACTGCGAGCGGCCGACGTTCGGCCTCGTAGCTTTCGAGCAGCATCGGTGCGGCCCAGCCCTTGAGCACGGCGGCGATCTTCCAGCCCAGGTTCACAGCATCCTCGACCGCGGTGTTGTAGCCGAGGCCTCCGGTCGGCGTGAAGAGATGCGCGGCATCGCCGCCGAGGTATACGCGTCCGCTCGCGAACTTCTCGGCGACTAGCGAATGCCCCGCGGTCCATGCCGCGCGCGCGATGACCTCGACCCGCAACGGCAAGCCGATGACCTGTTGGACCATTGCGATCGCCTCCGCATCCGTGACGGAGGTTTCGTTTTCGTTGGAACCAAGTTGCGTGTGGAAGGCGAACTCGCTCTTGCCGTCCACCGCGGGCATGAAGCAGCGGCGCTCCGGATTGAAGGCGACATTCATCCACGCCGGTCGGTGCGCCACTTCGCGATAGAACTCCGGGATACGCGCATGCACCGCGTACATCCGGCCGCCTACGAAGTGGCGCGCGACGCCGGTTTCGCCCGCATAGGGAACGCCAAGCGCATGGCGCACCGTGCTGCGCGCCCCGTCCGCGCCGACTAGGTAACGCGCAGTGATGGCTTGGTTTTGGTAAGAGCTTTCCACGCGCGCTTCGACGCGGTCGTGAAACTGCTCGAAATGCGCGAGGCGCCATCCGTAGTTCACCGATACGCCGGGCAGCGCCTCGGCATGGCGGCGCAGCACCGGCTCGATGAACTTCTGATTGCAGCGGTGCGGGAGCTCCGCGGCGCTCCAGGATCCCGAAAGCGTAGCGACGAGCTGCCTTGCGTCACGCGATGAGGGCAGAGCAAAGCGCGCGAGCTCGTGCCGTGCGAAGCGCGTGAAATAGGCGATGTCGGTCGGGAACTCCGGCGGCAGGCCGAGGGCACGAATCTCGTTGGCGAACCCCAGGCGCCGGAAGTGCTCCATGGTGCGCGCCTGAGTGGCGTTCGCCGCCGCATTGCGGGTCGTTCCCGCGTCCTGGTCGACAAGCACCACGGCAATGCCGCGGCGTCCGAGCTCGATGGCGAGCACGAGCCCGCAGGGTCCGCCACCTGCGATGAGCACATCGGTGGTCGCCGGAAGCATGTAGGAATGCGATTTTCGCAGCCCGGCGGATCGTCCGTTGGGGATGCCGAACCCGGCGTGCTATCGGCGCTACGCTCGGCGATCGGCGAAGCCCCACGAACGATACGTCCAGTATAGACGGCGACCCGTGACAGCTTTGCGACCGGGGATAGTCCTCGCGCCGCGTCGCGGGAGGGCGACTGTCGTACGCCCGTCCGGCCTGGGCGCGCCGAGAATTCCGGTCGGTTATTCCAAACCGCTCGAAGACGAAACGCGCGTCACCGTGAAGAGGATCGCGGCGCTGCTCGAGTAGCGTCACGGGCACGGGTGACTTATGATGCTTGCGCCAACCTAGAGGAGGAGGGCAAATGACCAGACCGTCCCACTTGGGCGCCGCTGCGCTGGCGCTTACCTTCGTAGCAGTGTCCACCGCTTCGTTCGCCCAGCAGCAGAAGGTGACCTGGAGGATGCAGAGCGCGTTCGGCAGCTCGCTGACGCACCTCGGCACATCCGGGGTGCGCTTCGCCAAGGACGTCGAGGAGATGACCGACGGCAACTTCAGCATCAAGTTCCACGAGCCGGGCGCGCTGGTGCCGGCGCTCGAATGCTTCGACGCCGCGGCCAAGGGCTCGGTGGACGCGTGCTGGACCACCCCCGGCTACCACACCGGCAAGTACCCGGCGCTCGCGTTCTTCACCACGGTGCCCTTCGGGCCGAACTACGGCGAGTTCTTCGCCTGGAAGATCTTCGGCAACGGCAACAAGCTGCGCCAGGAGATCTACGACAAGCACGGCCTGATGGCGATCGACTGCTTCGCGATCGGGCCCGAGACCTCGGGCTGGTTCCGCCGCGAGATCAAGTCGACCGAGCAGCTGAAGGGCCTGAAGATGCGCTTCTTCGGCCTCGGCGCCCAGGTGATGCAGAAACTCGGAGTGTCGACGCAGCTGCTCGCGGCCGCGGATATCTTCCCGGCGCTCGAGCGCGGGGTGATCGACGCGACCGAGTTCTCGATGCCGGCGATGGACATCAAACTCGGCTTCCACCAGGTGGCGAAGTTCAACTACTTCCCCGGCTGGCACCAGCAGGTTTCGGTGAGCGAGCTCCTGCTGCCCAAGAAGACCTTCGAGGCCCTGCCCAAGTCCTACAAGCGGATCATCGAGGTCGCGGCGGGCTACCAGGTCCACTACACCTACGCGGAAACCGAGGCGTTCCAGTTCGGCGTCATGCGCGAGATGCAGGCGAAGCACAAGGTGCAGGTCAAGCGCTGGTCGGACAAGGACCTCGCCGCCTTCGAGAAGGCCTGGCTGGAGGTGCTGCAGGAGGAGTCCGCCAAGGACCCGCTGTTCAAGAGGATTGCCGACGACTATCTGGCGTTCCGCAAAGACTACGCCGTGTGGGGCGACTCGCAGGCGATGAAGCCGACGTACCTGCCCAAGGCGGCGGCGGGGGCGACCACCAAGTAGCAGCCGGCTCCCGGAGGCGCGCGCGGCGCGCATCCGGGGCCCGTTTTTCCCGCGAGAGGGGACCGCATGGAGTACCTGCTAAGACTCGGCAGCAGGCTGGCGAACCGCTACGTCCTGGCGATCGCGCTGCTCCTGCTGCTCGGCCTCGGCTACGCCTACGTGACGGGCTTGAGCCCGGTGGCGCGCGCGAGCCTGCTCGACAGGGCGCGCGAATTCCTGCCGCTCGTCATGTTCCTCACGCTCGGGGTGCTGCTGTTCTCCGGCTATCCGGTGGCGTTCATCCTCGGCGGCATCGCGCTGCTCTTCGGGCTGCTCGGATTGCTCCTCGGCTCCTTCAAGCTGGTGCATTTCTTCAATTTCGTGCCGCGCATCTGGGGCCAGGCGGCGGAGAACCTCGTGCTGGTGGCGATTCCGACCTTCATCTTCATGGGCGTGATGATGGAAAGGAGCGGCATCGCGCAGGACCTGCTGTACTGCGTGCAGGTACTGCTGAAGCGCGTGCCCGGCGCGCTCGCGCTGGGCGTCACCATCATGGGCACGATCCTCGCCGCGATGACCGGCATCATCGGCGCCTCGGTGACGATGATGACCGCGCTCGCGCTGCCGACGATGATGAAGCAGGGCTACAGCCACGCGCTCGCGTGCGGCACGATCGCCGCCGCGGGCACGCTCGGCATCCTGATCCCGCCGAGCATCATGCTGATCATCATGGCCGACCTGATGTCGGTGTCGGTCGGCAACCTCTTCTCGGCGGCGATCGTGCCGGGACTGACGCTGGCCGGGCTGTACCTCCTCTACATTCACACCGCGGCCAGGATCCGGCCCTCGATCGCGCCGCCGCTGCCGCCCGATCTCCTCAACGTGCCGAAAGGCAAGATGGCGGGGCTGCTGTGGCGTGCGTTCTTCCCGCCGGTTTTCCTGATCGGTACCATCAAGCTCTCGATCCTTCTCGGCTGGGCGACGCCGAGCGAGGCCGGCGCGGTCGGCGCCGCCGGAACGATCGTCCTCGCCGCGCTGTGGGGCCGGCTCAGCTTCAAGACCATGGACTCGGTGTGCCAGAGCTCGGCGCGCACCATCGCGATGGTGTTCTTCATCATCATCAGCGCCACCTGCTTCGCCTTCGTCTACCGCCAGCTCGGCGGCGACGAGATCGTCGAGCACCTGATCAAGGAGGCAGGCCTGGGAAGCTGGGGCTTCCTCATTCTGGTGATGGCGATCGTGTTCTTCCTCGGCTTCTTTCTCGACTGGATCGAGATCACGCTGATCGTCCTGCCGGTGTTCACGCCGCTCGTCAAGACGCTCGACTTCGGCGCGCACGTGCCGCAGGAGGACATCGTCTACTGGTTCCTGATCTGCCTCGCGGTCAACCTGCAGACCTCGTTCCTCACGCCGCCGTTCGGCTTCGCGCTGTTCTACATCAAGGGCATCGCGCCGAAGGAGGTCAAGATCCAGAGCATCTACAAGGGGATCGTGCCGTTCGTGATCCTGCAGCTCATCGGTCTCATTCTGGTGATTCTCTTCCCGCAGATCGCGCTGTGGCTGATGAAGGTGAGCTATGAGTGATCCGCTGCCGCTCCAGGTGCGCGTCGCCGGAGGGCTGCGGCGGGTGGTGGACTTCATCGGGCGCTGGGGCGCATGGCTGATCCTGCCAGTGGTGATCATCACCTGCATCGACGTCGTCGGGCGCAAGCTCGCCTACATCGACGACGTGGGCCGGGTCCACAGCGTGCAGCTCTGGCTCTCGGCCAACGTCGGGCGATTCTTTGACTCGACGATCCTGCAGGAGCTGGAATGGCATTTCCACGCCGCGCTGTTCGCGCTGGTGCTGGGCTACGGCATGGTCTACAACACGCACGTGCGCATCGACCTCATCCGCGACCAGCTCGAGTTTCGGCGCAAGGCCTGGCTCGAGCTCGCCGGCCTCACCTTCTTCATGCTGCCGTACTGCGCGCTGGTGATCTGGTTCGCGCTCGACTACGCCTATGCCTCGTACCTGGTCAACGAGCAGTCGTCCTCCACCGTGGGACTCACGCACCGCTGGATCATCAAGGGCGTGCTGGTGTTCGGCCTCATCGTGGCGATGGTTTCCGGGATCGCCGCCTGGCTGCAGGTGGCGACGATCCTGTGGGGCCCGCGCGGGCTGCGCTTTCCCCTCATGACGCTCGACTGGCCGGAGGAGGACGCGAAGGTGGAGGGCAAGACCCGCGTCAGGCTCGAGGACGACTACGGCCTGCGGCTCTCCGATACCCCCGGCGCGGCCACGCCGGCGGCCGGGCCGGCTAAGGCGCGGCCCGCGGCGACACAGGCGGCCGAGTGATGGACCTCGACTGGGAGAAGCTCGTCAGGCGCTACGTATGGCACGACGAGCGCACGCCGTACTTCACGCGCGTCGCTCACCTCACGCGCCGCCAGGCGCATTACGAGCTCTTCGCCTACGCGCTCTTCATGGGCGTGCTCTCCGGGGTGATCGCGGTCGCTGCGCCCTCGAACTGGGTGTCGCTCTACGCGTTCACCGTCTGCTGCGCGGCACTGTTGCTGGTGATGACCCGCCATCCCTGGGCAGCGATCTGGTGCGCGTGCGCGCCGCTCGCCGCGCTCGCCTATTTCGCGCTCGAGGGGGGCGTTCATCCCCGCCTCGAGACCGCCGAGAAGGTACTGTTGGTCGTGGCGGCGCTCGCGGGGCTCGCCTATTCGCGCCGGGTCGTCGCGGTGGCGCGCGCCTGGCCGCAGCTTCCGGGCTGAGACGGTGTTTCGCCTGCACCTCTGGGCGTTCGTCCTTGTCAACGTCGCCCTGAACGTGGCGAACTGGTTCGTCGGCGACGGCTGGTGGGCATTCTGGCCGCTCGTGGTCTGGGGATTCATCCTCGGCGCGCATTACCTCGTCTACCGATCGAGGCGGGTGAGCGAGCGCTGGGTCGAGGAACGCACGCAGGACGTGCGCTCCAAGAGCTACGACCGCGCCCATATCGACAGCATCCAGACGCGCTACGACGGCCCGCAGAAGAAATGAGGTGCGGCGCCGCGCCGCAGGCGCTTTTGACGCAGATCAAGCGTAGCGCCCCAGCCGCGGGATAGGGTACGGAGGTGAGAGCGCGTGATGTGATGACGCAGCCGGTCGTCGCGGTCGCGCCCGAGACGCCGGTGCGCCAACTCGCGGCGCTGATGCTCGAGCGGCGCATCAGCGGCGTGCCGGTGACCGACGCCGCGGGCCGGGTTCTCGGCGTGGTGAGCGAAGGAGATTTCATCCGCCGGCCCGAGATCGACACCGACCTGCCGGGCTCGCGCTGGCTGCGGCTATTCACTTCCACCGACGAGCAGGCGCGCGACTACATCAAGACGCACGGCCGCACCGCAGCCGACATCATGACGGCGCCGGCGGTCACGGTAACGCCGGAGATGCCGCTTGCGCAGGTAGCCCGGATGATGAGCGCTCGCCGGGTCAAGCGCGTGCCGGTGGTCGAGGGCGAGCGGCTCGTCGGCATCGTGACACGCGCCGACCTGCTGCGCGCGGTGTACCGGCACCCGCAACCCGTCGACAGCGCAAGCGACGGCGAAATCCACGACGCAGTCATCGCCATCCTCGAAAGGGAAGACTGGGCGGCCGGCGCGATCGTGCAGGTGCGCGTCGCCGACGGCAGGGTGGAGCTATGGGGGTCGGTTGAGTCGGATCGCCAGCGCGAAGCCCTGGTGCTCGCGGCCGGCCGCCTGCCGGGCGTGAGTGGCGTCGACGCACATCTCACGCGCCTGCGGCCCGGATAAGCAGCCTCGGATTTGATCTGGGACAACTCTTACCGGGCGGCGCCGTTGCACATTTCAGGCTGCCGTTCCCCAATGGAGCGCGATGGAGACCGTTTCCACTGATGTAGCGATCGTCGGCGCGGGCGGCGCGGGGCTGCGCGCGGCGCTGGCGCTCGCCGAAGCGGCGCCGAAGCTGCGCATCGCGCTCGTCTCCAAGGTCTATCCCATGCGCAGCCACACCTGCGCCGCCGAGGGCGGCGCCGCAGGGGTGATCAAGCCGGACGACAGCCTGCAGCAGCACTTCGACGACACCGTCGGCGGCGGCGACTGGCTGTCCGACCAGGACGCGGTCGACTACTTCATCGCGGAAGCGCCGAAGGAGCTGCTGCAGCTCGAGCGCTGGGGCTGCCCCTGGAGCCGCGAGCCCGATGGCTCGGTGGCGGTACGACCGTTCGGCGGCATGAAGCTCATGCGCACCTGGTTCGCCGCCGACAAATCCGGCTTCCACATCCTGCACACGCTTTTCCAGACCTCGCTCAAATACCCTTCGATCCAGCGCTTCGACGAGTACTACGCTACCGAGCTGCTGGTCGAGGACGGGCGCTGCCGGGGCCTGACCGCCATCGAGATGAGGAGCGGCCAGATGCGCCGCTTCGACGCGGGCGCGGTCATCTTCGCCGGGGGTGGCGCCGGGCGCATGTTTCCTTTCACCACCAACGGCGCCATCAAGACCGGCGACGCCATGGCGATGGCCTACCGCGCGGGGGTGCCGCTGAAGGACATGGAATTCGTGCAATACCATCCCACCGGCCTGCCCAGTACCGGCACGCTTCTGACCGAGGCCTGCCGCGGCGAAGGCGGCGTGCTGCTCAACAAGCACGGCCGCCGTTTCCTGCAGGATTACGGCATGGGGCCGGAGACGCCGCTGGGCCATCCGGTGCTCAAGACCATGGAGCTCGGGCCGCGCGACCGCGTGAGCCAGGCGTTCTGGCACGAGCAGCGAAAAGGCAATGCCGTGAGCACGCGCTGGGGCGACGCGATGCTTCTCGACATGCGCCACCTGGGCGAGAAGAAGATCAACGAGCGGCTGCCGCTGGTGCGCGACATGTCTATCAGCTACATGGGGGTCGACCCGGTCAGCGATCCCGTGCCGGTGCGCCCGGTGGTGCATTACATGATGGGCGGCATCCATACCGACATCCAGGCGGCGACCCCGCTCTCCGGCCTGTTCGCAGCGGGCGAATGCGCCTGCGTCAGCATCAACGGCGCGAACCGCCTTGGCTCGAATTCGCTGACCGAGCTGCTGGTCTTCGGACGGCGCGCCGCTTTGAGCGCTCTCGAATTTGTGGAGAAGGGTAGCGCCCGCCCGGCTTCCGCTTCCCTCGCCGACAATGCTCAAGGGAAAATCCGCGCGTTGTTCCAGCGGACCGGGGGCGGCGAGACCGTTGCCGGCCTGCGCAAGGAGATGCTGCAGACGATGGAAGAGCACGCGGGGATTTACCGAAGCGGCGAGGGGCTGGCCGCGGCTTGCGCCAAGCTTGGCCAGCTGCGGCGGCGTTACCGTGCGATCGAGCTGCACGACAAGACCAACGTCTACAACACCGACCTCTTGCAGGCGCTCGAGCTCGGCTCGATGCTTGACTGCGCCGAAGCCGCGGTGCAGAGCGCGGCCGCGCGCAAGGAGTCGCGCGGCGCACACCAGCGGCTCGACTTCCCGGAGCGCGATGACAAGAACTACCTGCGCCATTCGCTCGCCTACTATCGCGGTGCCGAGCCCCCGAGCGTGGACTACTGCGACGTCACGATCACAAAGTCGAAGCCCGGCGTACGGGATTACTCCGGATCTCATGCATGAGTGAGCGACGCGTTCAGCTTGAAGTGCTCCGCTACAACCCGGAGACCGACCGCGAGCCGCGCTTTCAGCCCTACGAGGTGCCGTTCCGCGACGACTGGGTGGTGCTCGACGCGCTGAACCACGTCAAGGAGAACCTCGACCCGACCCTGAGCTACCGCTGGTCCTGCCATATGGCTGTATGCGGCAGCTGCGGGATGATGATCAACGGGGAGCCGAAGCTCGCGTGCAAGGCTTTCCTGCGCAACTACGAGGGAACGATCCGCGTCGAGCCCCTGCGGCATTTCCCGGTCGAGCGCGACCTGGTGACGGTAATCGACGACTTCGTCGCAAAGCTCGCGCGCGTCAAGCCCTGGCTGATGCCGAAGGAGGCGCCCGGGAGCGGTGAGTATCGCCAGACGCCGGCTCAGCTCAAGCGCTACAAGCAGTTCACGCTCTGCATCAACTGCATGCTTTGCTACGCGGCGTGCCCTGAATATGGCCTGATCCCCCAGTACCTCGGCCCGGCGGCGATCGCGCTCGCGCACCGCTGGAACCGCGATTCGCGCGACGGCGGCCGCGATGCACGCCAGGAGGAGATTGCGTCCAAGGAAGGCGCCTGGGAGTGCTCGTTCGTCGGTGCGTGCTCGGAAGTCTGCCCCGAGCACGTCGATCCGGCGGGGGCGATCCAGCAGGTCAAGATCGAGAGCACCGTCGATTGGTACCAGGCGCATCTCATGCCCTGGCTAAACAAATGAGCCGCAAACCCTACGTTCGCCCGATCACCTCGGAGTGGATCTTCCGCCACCCGCGTTATGTGCGCTACATGGTGCGCGAGTTCAGTTGCCTGTTCATCGGCGGCTGGACGGCTCTCATGGTGTGGGGCCTGAAGCAGCTCGCGGAGGGGCCTGCCGCGTGGGCGGCGTTCCTCGAGCTGCTGAAGAGCCCGGCAAGCATCTTGTTCCAGCTGCTGACGCTCGCCTTCGCGACCTATCACAGCGTGACCTGGTTCAATCTCACGCCGAAGGCGCTGCCGCTGCAGCTCGGCGAAGAGTTCGTCCCGGACCGGGTCATAGCCGGAGCGCATTACGCGGGCTGGGCGGTGGTGTCTTTCGTCATTCTGGCTTTGGCGGTCTGATGGCGAGGTCCAACAAGCCGATCGTGTGGGGACCGTTCGCCGCCGGCGGAACGCTGACCGCGTTTCTTACTCCGGTGCTTGTGCTGCTGACGCTGCTCGCCGCTTTCGGTTATGCGCCACAGGTTTTGTCCTACGAATCAATGCGGGCTCTGGCCGCCCACTGGGTTGTCAAGGCGGCTTTCGTCGCCGTGATCGGATTGTCGCTGTGGAGCGCGGCGCACCGCCTGCGCATCACGCTCTACGACCTTGGGGTGCGCGCCGATACGCTCGTCGCGACCGTACTGTATGCCGCGACGCTCGCCTGCACCGGCGCGGCGATTTACTATCTGCTCAAAATCTGAGGGAGGGCTCACCATGCCGCCGCCGCCGCCGATCGCAGTGCGCGAGCAGCTCCGCGAGGAGCGCTTCAATGGTGTCTGGACGCAGGAGCTGAACCGGGTGTTCGCCGATGTCGCACCGTACTACGACCAGGCGAACGTCGTCGCGAGCCTCGGGCTGTGGGACTTCCTCCTGCGGGGCTTCATGGACACCATGCAGCTGCGCGCCGGCGAGCGGGCGCTCGACGTCTGCGCCGGCACCAACGCCGTCGGCATCGCGCTGCTCAAGCGGGAGCCCGGCCTCGAGGTGCACGCCATGGACCGCAGCGCCGAGATGCAGGAGGTGGGGCGGCGCCGCGCCGAGGCGCTCGGGATGCGCATCCACAGCGTGATCGGCGATGTGCACAAGCTGCCGTTCCCGGACAATTACTTCGACGTCGTGACGCTGCAGTGGGCCACGCGCCACCTTCGCGTGAAGCACGTGTTCGGTGAGATCCGGCGCGTGCTCAAGGCCGGCGGGCGCTTCTACCACTGCGACATGCTGCGCCCGGCGAACCCGCTGGTGGAGACGCTCTATTACACGTACCTGCGCTTCTGCCTCAATTTCACCGCGCTCGTCTTCGGCAGCGGTGCGTCGGCGCATGGCCTCAAGCGCTACTTCATCAACGCGCTGGAGATGTTCTACTCGGCCGACGAGTTGTCGGTGCTGCTGCGCGAGCTTGGCTTCGAGCGCGTCGCGGCACGGACGGTGCTCGCCGGCATGATCGGTTACCACCGCGCCGCCAAGCCCGCCTGAAGGATGGCGCTCGCGCCCTCGCGTTGCTGAATGGCAGGTTGCTGCGCGCCTATAGCCGCCGTTGCGTCGCCGCGGCTCGACTACCGCTCGGGCCCCTGGAGGCGCTGCTCGCGGGGAACGTCGACAAGGAGGTGCGCAAGGACGCGGCTGCGATCCGCTCGGCGCAGACAGTCGAGCAACTCCTGCGCTACGCGAGAGAAATCGACCGCGAATTTATTGCCCGTCTGGAGCGTTTTCCGCTCGTTCGCCTGCGCATCCGCTACGAGGACGTCGAGCCGCTCCGCAGACGGAGAATCGAGCGCCTGCTCGAAGCCGCTCGCGCGTTGCTTGAGCCGCCCTGGCGCGGCATGCGCGCGGCGGCGAGCGCGCGCTACACCCGCGTGGACTTTGAGATGCTGGTGCGCGAGCACTTGCACCTCTACGCCGCCGAGGTGCACGCGCTCAGCTGCTCGGTGCGCCCGGCGCTGCTGGTCGCGCCGTGGCGCGAGCGCCTGCGCGTGCTCATGGAAAAGCAGGCGAACGCACTCGCGCGAGAGGTCGCGTCCCTGCTTTACGACCGTGCATTGCGGTAAAATTCAGACGCATGGCGCGCGTTCGGCTGGTCGCCGGCAACTGGAAGATGCACGGCAGCCGGGCTTTCGTCGCGGCGCTCCTCGATGCGCTTATCGAGGGAAACCCTACTTCAGCGTGCGCGGTATGCGTGCCGTTTCCGTATCTGGCGCAGGCGGCCGAGCGGCTGCGCGGCACCCGGATCGCCTGGGGCGCGCAGAACGTCTCGGAGCACGCGCAGGGCGCGTACACCGGAGAGGTCTCGGGGGCGATGCTGGCGGAATTCGGTTGCCGCTATGTGATCGTCGGTCACTCCGAGCGCAGGCAGCTTTACTGCGAGACCGACGCGCAGGTGGCGGCGAAATTTGCCGCGGTGCGCTCGGCTGGAATGACGCCCATCCTATGCGTGGGCGAGACGCTGGCGGAGCGCGAAGCGGGCAACACAGAGGCAGTGGTTGCGAGACAGCTCTCCGCGGTCCGCTTCGCGGACGCGGTTCTCGCCTACGAGCCGGTGTGGGCGATCGGTACCGGGCGCAACGCCACGCCTCAGCAGGCACAGGCGGTGCATGCGTTCCTCAGGCGGCGCGTGCCGGCGGAAACCCCTATTCTTTACGGGGGAAGCGTGAAGCCGCAGAACGCGGCGGAGATTTTCGCGATGCCCGACGTGGACGGCGGATTGATCGGCGGCGCATCGCTGGTGGCTAAGGATTTTCTCGATATCGTGAAAGCAGCGGCGAAATGAGCAGCTTCTGGACCCACCTCCTGATCGTGGCGCACGTGCTGGTCGCGCTCGCGATCATCGGCCTCGTCCTCCTGCAGCACGGCAAGGGCGCTGACATGGGCTCGGGCTTCGGCGGCGGCGCCTCCGGGAGCCTGTTCGGCGCGACGGGCTCGGCGAATTTCCTCTCGCGCACTACGGCAATCCTCGCGACGATCTTTTTTCTTCTCAGCCTTGCGCTTGCTTACGTCGCAACCAAGAAACCCGTCGAGGCCGGCGGGGTAATGGATGCTGTACGAACTCAGCCGGCGAAGCCCGAGCCCAAGGCTGCGCCCGATGCGCCGAAGCCGCCCGCGCCCCAGGAGAAGCAGGTACCCCAATGATTTTTTGGAGGATAATCGCCGATTAAAGCCGCCCACGTGGTGAAATTGGTAGACACGCTAGCTTGAGGGGCTAGTGGCCTAAAAAGCCGTAGCAGTTCGAGTCTGCTCGTGGGCACCAAACTATGCTCGCGGAATACTTTCCGATTTTGCTTTTCATCCTGGTCGGCCTCGCGCTCGGGGTCGTGCTTCCGGTGCTCGCGAAGCTGCTCGGACCCTCGCGCCCGGATCCCGAGAAGCTCTCGCCCTACGAGTGCGGCTTCGAAGCCTTCGAGGACGCGCGCATGAAGTTCGACGTGCGCTACTACCTGGTGGCGATTCTCTTCATCCTGTTCGACCTGGAGATCGCGTTCCTCTTCCCGTGGGCGGCGGTGATCAACGACATCGGCCTTGCGGGCTTCCTCTCGATGATGGTCTTTCTCGTCATCCTCACCGTGGGTTTCATTTACGAATGGATGAAAGGAGCGCTGGAATGGGAATAGAAGGCGTTCTGCAGCAAGGTTTCGTCACCACCACGGTCGACAAGGTCGTGAATTGGACGCGCACCGGCTCGCTTTGGCCGGTCACTTTCGGCCTCGCGTGCTGCGCGATCGAGATGATGCACGCCGGCGCGGCGCGCTACGACCTCGACCGCTTCGGCATCGTGTTCCGCCCGAGCCCGCGCCAGGCCGACCTGATGATCGTCGCCGGCACGCTCTGCAACAAGATGGCCCCCGCGCTGCGCAAGGTCTACGACCAGATGCCCGAGCCGCGCTGGGTGCTTTCGATGGGCTCGTGCGCCAACGGCGGCGGGTATTACCACTACTCGTATTCCGTGGTGCGCGGTTGCGACCGCATCGTGCCGGTCGACGTCTATGTCCCCGGCTGCCCGCCGACTGCCGAAGCGCTCCTCTACGGATTAGTGCAACTGCAGAACAAGATCAAGCGCACCAACACGATCGCTCGATGAAGCCGAGCTCGAAGGCAACGATCGCTCGATGACGCCGAGGCTGCAGCGATTGTTCGACGTCCTCGGCCGCGAGAGCCTGCTTCCCAGGGAGAGGCTGGGCGAGATCACCATCGAGGTCCCGGCCGCCGAGTATCTCCAGGTCTGCCGCAAGCTCAGGGATCACCCGGACCTGCGCTTCGAGCAGCTGATGGACCTCACCGGCGCCGATTACGCTTCCTACGGCGACAGGCCGCGTGAAGGCCCGCGCTTCGCCGTCGCCCTGCACCTTCTGTCGGTCACGCACAACTGGCGGCTGCGCGTGCGCGCCTTCTGCCCGGATGACCAGTTTCCGCTGCTGCCTTCAGTGTTCGAGATCTGGCCCTCGGTCAACTGGTACGAGCGCGAGGCATTCGATCTCTTCGGCATCGTGTTCGAGGGCCATCCCGACCTGCGCCGCATCCTTACCGACTACGGCTTCATCGGCCACCCGTTTCGCAAGGACTTCCCGGTGAGCGGCCACGTGGAGATGCGCTACGACCCGGAGCAAAAGCGCGTCGTCTACCAGCCGGTGACCATCGATCCGCGCGAAGTCACGCCGCGCATCGTGCGCGAAGACCATTACGCCGAAGACCGGGATGCCTGAGATTCGCAACTACACGCTGAATTTCGGGCCGCAGCATCCGGCGGCGCACGGCGTGCTGCGCCTGGTGCTCGAGCTCGACGGCGAAGTCATTCAGCGCGCCGACCCTCATATCGGCTTGCTGCACAGAGCGACCGAAAAGCTTGCGGAGCACCGCACCTACCTCCAGAACCTGCCGTACATGGACCGGCTCGACTACATCTCGATGATGTGCAACGAGCACGCCTATGTGCTGTCGGTCGAGAAGCTGCTCGGCATTGAGGTGCCGATCCGCGCGCAGTACATCCGCGTGATGTTCGACGAGATCACGCGGATCATGAACCACCTCCTCTTCCTCGGCACGCAGGCGCTCGATCTCGGCGCGATGACCGTGTTCCTGTACTGCTTCCGCGAGCGCGAGGATCTGCTCGACGTCTATGAGGCGGTATCGGGCGCGCGGATGCATGCCGCGTATTACCGACCCGGCGGCGTGTACCGCGATCTCCCGGACACCATGCCCCAGTACGACCCCTCCAGATTCAGGAGCGAGAACGACCTCAAGGAGCTCAACCGCAACCGCCAGGGGTCGCTGCTCGACTTCATCGAGGATTTCACCGAGCGCTTCCCGAAGTATGTCGACGAGTACGAGACGCTGCTCACCGAGAACCGCATCTGGAAGCAGCGCACGGTCGGCATCGGCGTGGTCTCGCCCGAGCGCGCGCTCGCGCTCGGCTACAGCGGCGTCATGCTGCGCGGCTCGGGCATCGAGTGGGACCTGCGCAAGAAGCAGCCCTACGAGGTCTACGACCGCATGGAGTTCGATGTGCCGGTCGGCGTCAACGGCGACACCTACGACCGGTATCTCTGCCGCATCGAGGAGATGCGCCAGTCGAACCGCATCGTCAGGCAGTGCATCAAGTGGCTGCGCGAGAATCCTGGGCCGGTGATGGTCGATAACCACAAGGTCGCGCCGCCGGCGCGCCGCGAGATGAAGCTCAGCATGGAGGAGCTGATCCATCACTTCAAGCTCTTCACCGAGGGCATGCACGTGCCCGAGGGCGAGTCGTACGCGGCCATCGAGCATCCGAAGGGCGAGTTCGCCGTGTACTTCATTTCCGACGGCGCCAACAAGCCCTACCGCATGAAGCTGCGCTCGCCCGCGTTCTGCCATCTTTCGTCGATGAACGAAATCTCGAAGGGCCACATGCTGGCCGACGCGGTGGCGATCATCGGCACGCTCGACATCGTCTTCGGGGACGTCGACCGCTGATGCTGACTACGGATTCCCTCAAGAAGCTCGACCGGGAGATTGCCAAGTACCCGGCGGACCAGAAGCAGTCGGCGGTGATGAGCGCCCTCATCATCGCGCAGGACGAGAAGGGGTGGCTCTCCACCGAGACCATGGACTACGTCGCGAAGTACCTCGAGATGCCGCCGGTCCAGGTCTACGAGGTGGCGACCTTCTACAGCATGTACAACCTGCAGCCGACCGGGCGCCACAAGATCACGCTGTGCACCTGCCTGCCGTGCGGCCTGCAGGGTGCGCTCGCCGCCGCCGACCACTTGCGCGCGAAGCTCGGCATCGACTTCAACGAAACCACCCCCGACGCCCGCTTCACGCTCAAGGAAGGCGAGTGCATGGGCGCGTGCGCGATGGCGCCGGTGCTCCTCGTCAACAACAAGAAGATGCACGACTATATGACGAACGAGAAGATCGACAAGCTGCTGGAAGATCTCAAGTGATGCTGGACTACGGACCGGACGCGATCCTGCTGAAGGGCCTCGATGGCCGCAACTGGCGCCTCAAGGATTACGAAGCGCGCGACGGATACGCCGCCCTGAAGAAGATCCTTCATGAGAAGAGAAAACCCGAAGAGGTCACCGCCGAGGTGAAGAAATCCGCGTTGCGCGGGCGCGGCGGAGCCGGCTTCCCGACCGGGCTCAAGTGGTCGTTCATGCCGAAGCAATTCGCGGGCCCGATGTATGTCGTGTGCAACTCCGACGAGGGCGAGCCGGGCACCTGCAAAGATCGCGACCTCCTGCGCTACGACCCGCATTCGGTGATCGAGGGCATGGTGATCGCGGGCTACGCCATGGGAGCGACCGCGGGCTACAACTACATCCACGGCGAGGTCTGGGAAATCTACGAGCAGTTCGAGGAGGCGCTCAAGGAGGCGTACGACGCGGGTTACCTCGGCACGAACATCCTGGGCTCGGATTTCAGCTACGAGCTATACGCCGTGCCGGGGTACGGTGCTTATATCTGCGGCGAGGAGACCGCGCTTCTCGAGTCGCTCGAGGGCAAGAAGGGCCAGCCGCGCTTCAAGCCGCCGTTCCCGGCGAGCTACGGGCTCTACGGCAAGCCCACCACCATCAACAACACCGAGACTTTCGCCGCGGTGCCCTGGATCATGCGCAACGGCGGCGAGGCCTTTCTCGCGCTCGGCCGGCCGAACAACGGCGGCACCAAGCTGTTCTCGGTCACGGGCCACGTGAACCGGCCAGGCAACTACGAGGTGAGGCTCGGCACTCCCTTCGCCAAGCTCCTCGAGATGGCGGGCGGGGTCCGCACCGGCCGGAAACTCAAAGCCGTCATCCCCGGCGGCTCGTCGATGCCGGTAGTGCCCGCCGACATCATGATGCAGACCGATATGGACTACGACTCGATTGCCAAGGCGGGATCGATGCTCGGATCGGGAGCCGTCATCGTGATGGACGATTCCACTTGCATGGTGCGCGCGCTCGAGCGCCTGTCGTATTTCTACTTCGAGGAGTCCTGCGGCCAGTGCACGCCGTGCCGCGAGGGCACGGGCTGGCTGTACCGGGTCGTGAACCGTATCGAGAACGGGCGCGGCCGCATGGAGGACCTCGCGTTGCTCGACGACGTCTCGGACAACATCGCCGGCCGCACCATCTGCGCGCTCGGCGACGCCGCCGCGCTACCGGTGAAGAGCTTCATCAAGCATTTCCGGGACGAATTTGTCCACCACATCGAACACAAGAAATGCCTGGTGGAAAAAGACATTGAACCCCGCTGGGGACGCTCCGGCGCGCGGCGCGAGCCCCACGTCGTGCGCAACATGGCCGAGGCCGCCTGATGCCGAAGCTCTTCGTCGACGGGATCGAAGTCGAAGTCAAGCAGGGCGCCACGGTGATGGACGCCACCAACAAGCTCGGCGTCTACGTGCCGCACTTCTGCTACCACAAGAAGCTCACGATCGCCGCCAACTGCCGCATGTGCCTGGTCGAGATCGAGAAGGCGCCGAAGCCCCTGCCCGCGTGCGCCACGCCGGTCACCGAAGGCATGAAGGTCTGGACGCACTCGAAGGTGGCCAAGGATGCGCAGAACGGGGTGATGGAGTTTTTGCTCATCAACCATCCGCTTGACTGCCCGATCTGCGACCAGGGCGGCGAGTGCCAATTGCAGGACCTCGCGGTGGGCTATGGCGCCAGCAACTCGCGTTTTGCGGAAGAAAAGCGCGTGGTCCTGAGAAAAGAGCTCGGCCCCTTGGTGGCGGCAGAGGAAATGAGCCGCTGCATCCAGTGCACGCGCTGCGTGCGCTTCGGCCAGGAGATCGCCGGCGTGATGGAGCTCGGCCTCGCCGGCCGCGGCGAGAACGCCGAGATCGTGTCGTTCGTCGGCCGCGCGGTCGAATCCGAGCTCTCCGGCAACATGATCGACCTCTGCCCGGTAGGCGCGCTCACGTCGGAGCCCTTCCGCTACAAGGCGCGCACTTGGGAGCTCACGCGCCGGCGCTCGATCTCGCCGCACGATTCGCTCGGCTCCAACCTCGTGGTGCAGGTGAAGCAGAACAAGGTGATGCGCGTCCTGCCGCTCGAGAACGAGGCCATCAACGAATGCTGGCTTTCGGACAAGGACCGCTTCTCGTACGACGGACTCGACTCCCCCGAGCGCCTGCAGCGTCCGATGGTGAAGCGCGACAGAAAATGGGAGGAGCTCAATTGGGAGCAGGCGTTCGACTACCTCGTGCCGCGGCTGCAAGAAGCCGATATCGGCGTGCTCGCCTCGCCGCATTCCACCCTGGAAGAGCTGTTCTTGAGCTCTAAGCTCGGCGCCGCGGATTTCCGCCTGCGCCACAGCGACTTTTCCGCGGACGGCAAGCGCGCCGGCATCCCCTGGCTCGGAATGCCGATAGCGGAGCTCGAGAAGGTCGACCGCGTGCTCGTCATCGGCTCGTTTCTGCGCAAGGACCATCCCCTGATCGCACACCGGCTGCGCCAGGCGGCGAAGCGCGGCGCGCAGATCCATGTGCTGCACTCCGTGGACGACGATTGGCTGATGCCGATCGCAGGCAAGAAGATCGTTTCTCCAGCCGAGATCCCGGGTGCGGTTGCTTCGTTCAAAGACATTTTTGCTGGCGGCAAGAATGCCGCGGTGTTCCTCGGCAATTTCGCCGTGCAGCATCCGCAGGCCGCGCAGATTCAAGCGGCCGCACAGGCGCTCGGCGTCCCGGTGGGTATTTTTGGTGAAGCCGCGAACTCGGTCGGAGGCTACCTTGCCGGCCTGCCGGCGGGCGGCAACGTGACCGAGATCCTCAAGAAAAGGACCTTTGTCCTGGTTAACGTCGAACCCGAGCTCGACTGTGCCGACGCGGCTACCGCGCGGCGGGCGATGCATGCCGCCGACTGTGTCGTCAGCCTGACACCGTGGAAGACCGGGCTCGACTACGCCGACGTGCTGTTACCAATCGCGCCGTTCACGGAGACCTCGGGGACTTTCGTCAACACCGAAGGACGCGTGCAAACCTTCCACGCCGTCGTGCACCCGCTCGGCGATGCGCGTCCCGGCTGGAAGGTGCTGCGCGTGCTCGGCAGCCTGCTCGGGCGGCAGGGCTTCGAGTTCGACACCATCGAGCAGGTCCGCGCCGCGTGCCTCTCCGGCAAGGATGTGCAAGGGCTGCTTTCGAACAAGATTTCCGTGGACGAAGAGCGCAGTTCCGAGAAACCCCAGGGCATCCAAAGAATTACCGACGTGCCGATCTACTTCGCCGATGCGCTGGTGCGCCGCTCGCCGCCGCTGCAGAAAACGCGCGATGCGCGCCCGCCGCGCGCGTGGATGAACTCCCGGCTGCTCGCGAAGCTGGACGTCGCTGCGGGTCAGCCGGTACTGGTGAACGGCGCGACCAAGCTCATGGCGGCGCTCGATGACCGGCTGCCCGACGACTGCGCCCGCATCGCGGCGGCGCATCCGACCACGGCGGCGGTGGGCCCGATGTTCGGTGCGCTCGAGCTCGCGCGCGCCGCGGGGGAGAAGGCGGCATAAGCATGGAGAGAGTCGCGTAGTGGACTGGTTCGCCACCCAATCCAATGCGTGGTTCGGCCCGCTGTGGGGCCCGGTGTTCTACGAGACAAGCACCAACCTCGCCTTCATCGTGGCGATCCTCGTGCCGCTCATCCTGTCGGTCGCGTACCTCACCCTCTGGGAAAGGAAGCTGATCGGCTGGATGCAGATCCGCCTCGGACCCAACCGCGTCGGGCCCATCGGGCTGCTGCAGCCATTCGCCGACGTCCTCAAGCTGCTGTTCAAGGAGATCATCCTCCCCACGAACGCCAGCAAGGCGCTCTACCTGATCGGGCCGATCCTGATGATCATGCCGGCGATGGCGGTCTGGGCGGTGATCCCGTTCTCTCCGGAGCTGGTGCTCGCGGACATCAACGCCGGCCTGCTCTACATCATGGCGCTTTCTTCCATGGGCGTGTACGGGGTGATCGTCGCCGGCTGGGCGTCGAACTCCAAGTACGCCTTCCTCGGTGCGATGCGCTCGGCCGCGCAGATGGTGTCCTACGAGCTTGCCATGGGCTTTGCGCTAGTCGTGGTGCTCATGGTTTCGGGGAGCCTCAACCTCTCGGACATTGTCGAGGGGCAGGGCAAGGGCTACTTCGCTTCCAAGGGCCTCACCTTCCTGTCGTGGAACTGGCTGCCGCTCGCGCCCATGCTGGTAGTGTACTTCGTGAGCGGGGTGGCCGAGACCAACCGCGCGCCGTTCGACGTGGTCGAGGGTGAATCGGAGATCGTGGCGGGCCACATGATCGAGTACTCCGGGATGACGTTCGCGCTCTTCTTCCTCGCCGAGTACATGAACATGCTGATGATCAGCGCGCTCACCGCGATCATGTTCTTCGGCGGCTGGCAGGCGCCGGTGGACTCGATCGTGTTCAACTGGATCCCGCCCTACGGCTGGCTGCTCATCAAGATCTTCCTCATCGTATCGATGTTCCTCTGGATCCGCGCCACCTTCCCGCGCTACCGCTATGACCAGATCATGCGGCTCGGCTGGAAGGTGTTCATCCCGCTCACGCTGGTCTGGATCGCGGTCATCGCGATCTGGATGCAGACGCCCTGGAACCTCTGGACATGACTCGCGTCCTCGACTTCTTCCGCTCGTTCCTGCTGCTCGAGCTGTTCCGCGGAATGATGCTCACCGGCAAGTACATGTTCTCGCGCAAGATCACGGTGCAGTTCCCCGAGGAGAAGACGCCGCTCAGCCCGCGCTTCCGCGGGCTGCACGCACTGCGGCGTTACCCGAACGGCGAGGAGCGCTGCATCGCGTGCAAGCTGTGCGAGGCGGTGTGCCCCGCGCTCGCCATCCACATCGAGTCGGAGCAGCGCGCCGACGGCACGCGCCGCACCACGCGCTACGATATCGATCTCACGAAGTGCATTTTCTGCGGCTTCTGCGAGGAGGCATGCCCGGTCGACGCGATCGTCGAGACGAGCATCCTCGAGTACCACGGCGAGAAGAGGGGGGACCTGTACTACACCAAGCCCATGCTGCTTGCCGTGGGCGACCGCTATGAGGAGAAGATCGCCCGCGACCGGGCTCAAGACGCCCGCTATCGCTAGCCAAGAACACATTTAACAACAATGTTCGAAACCTGGGTCTTCTACGCCTTCGGCGCGGTGCTGCTCGCCTCCGGGGTGCTCGTGATCACCGCGCGCAATCCGGTGCACGGGGTGCTGTTCCTCGTGCTCGCGTTCTTCACCGCGGCGGCGATCTGGCTGCTCTTGCGCGCCGAGTTCCTCGCGATCGCGCTGGTCGTGGTCTACGTCGGCGCGGTGATGGTGCTGTTCCTCTTCGTGGTGATGATGCTCGACATCAACCTGGAACGCGTGCGCGAGGGCTTCTGGCGCAACTTGCCGCTCGCCCTCGTCGTGGGCGGGATCATGGTGATCGAGATGGTGGCGGTGCTCGCGAACCGCTACTACGGCGCCGTCCCGCGCGAGCTGCCGGCCGACTACAGCAACACCAAGGCGCTCGGGCGCGTGCTGTACACGCAGTACGCCTTCGCCTTCGAGACCGCCGCGGTGCTGCTGCTGGTGGCGATCATCGCCGCGATCGCGCTTACGCTGCGCAAGCGCAAGGACAGCCGCTACCAGGACCCCTCGATCCAGGTCAGGGTGCGCCGGCGCGACCGCGTGCGCCTCGTGTCGATGAAGGCCGAGAAGTGAGCGGTCCCCTGACCCTGTCGCACTACCTCGTCCTCGCGGCGATCCTGTTCGCGATCAGCGTGGTCGGCATCTTCCTCAACCGCAGGAACCTGATCGTCCTGCTGATGGCGATCGAGCTCATGCTGCTCGCGGTCAACCTCAACTTCATCGCGTTCTCGCACTTCCTGGGCGACCTGGCCGGGCAGGTGTTCGTGTTCTTCATCCTGACCGTGGCGGCAGCGGAGTCGGCGATCGGCCTCGCCATTCTGGTGGTGCTTTTCCGCAACCTCAATACGATCGACGTCGAAGACCTGGACGCGCTGAAGGGATGAAAACCCTCTACCTGATCGTTGCCTTTGCGCCGCTCGTCGCAGCAATCATCGCCGGCCTGTTCGGGCGGCAGATCGGCCGCATCGGCGCGCATTCGGTGACGATCTTCGCCGTGCTGCTGTCGTTTCTGTGCTCATGCGTGGTGCTCTACGACGTGATGCAGGGCGGGCGCTTCGACGGCCCGGTCTACACCTGGCTCACGACCGGCGGCGCGCGCTTCGAGATCGGGTTCCTGATCGACCCGCTGACCGCGCTCATGATGGTGGTGGTGAGCTTCGTGTCACTCATGGTGCACATCTACACCATCGGCTATATGGCCGAGGACCCGGGGTACCAGCGCTTCTTCTCGTACATCTCGCTCTTCACCTTCGCCATGTTGATGCTCGTCATGGCGAACAACTTCCTGCAGCTCTTCTTCGGCTGGGAGGCGGTCGGCCTGGTGTCGTATCTGCTGATCGGCTTCTGGTATACGCGCGAGAGCGCGGTGTACGCCAGCCTGAAGGCGTTCCTCGTCAACCGCGTCGGCGACTTCGGCTTTGTCCTGGGAATCGCGCTGATCCTCGCCCATTTCGGCACCCTGCAGTACCAGGAGGTCTTCACGGCCGCGCCCGGCCTCGGCACTGAAATCACCCTCGTGTGCATCCTGCTTTTCATCGGCGCCATGGGCAAGAGCGCGCAGTTTCCGCTGCACGTCTGGCTCCCCGACTCGATGGAGGGCCCCACGCCGATCTCCGCGCTGATCCACGCCGCAACCATGGTGACGGCAGGCATCTTCATGGTCGCGCGCATGTCGCCGCTCTTCGAGCTGTCCGACACGGCGCGTTCCGTAGTGCTGATCATCGGCGCGCTCACCGCGATCTCGATGGCGCTGGTGGCGCTCACCCAGTACGACATCAAGCGCGTGGTCGCGTACTCGACGCTCTCACAGCTCGGCTACATGACCGCCGCTCTCGGCGCCTCGGCCTACTCGGCGGCGATCTTCCATCTCATGACGCACGCCTTCTTCAAAGCGGTGCTTTTCCTCGCGGCGGGCTCGGTGATCATCGCGCTGCACCACGAGCAGGACATGCGCCGCATGGGCGGACTGAAGAAGTACATGCCGATCACGTACTGGACGATGCTGATCGGCGCGATCTCCTCGGCGGGCATCCCGGGCTTCGCCGGCTTCTTCTCCAAGGACGCGATCATCGAGGCGGTGCACCACTCGGCGACGCCGGGCGCGCTGATCGGCTACGGGTGCCTGGTCGTCACGGTGTTCATCACCGCGGCTTATACGTTCCGGCTGGTCTTCATGGCGTTCCATGGGCCCGAGCGATTCGACCACCACCATCCGCCGCACGAGTCGCCTCTGGTCGTCACGGTGCCCCTGATACTGCTCGCCATCCCGTCGATCTTCTCGGGCTGGGTTATCGGCGAAGTCGTGTTCGGCAACTTCTTCGCCGAGTCGCTGCCGCCGCCCGATCCGAACTACCACGGCCTGTGGGCGTTCGCCGTTCACGGGTTTACTTCGATTCCATTCTGGCTGGCGCTTGCCGGCATCGCCACGGCGGGGTGGCTCTATCTGCAGCGCACCGACCTGCCGAAGCGCATCGCCATGGAGCTCGGGCCGGTGTACGCGATCGTCGCGCGCAAGTACGGCTTCGACGAGCTTTATTCGTGGCTCTTCGCCGGCGGCGCGCGGGCGCTCGGCCGGGGCTTCTGGCGCGCCGGCGACCTGGCAGTGATCGACGGCGTGGTGGTGAACGGCTCGGCGCGCGTCGTCGGCTGGTTCTCCGGGGTGGTGCGGCTCTTCCAGAGCGGCTTCGTCTACCAGTACGCCTTCAGCATGCTGATCGGGGTCGTGATCCTCGCTTTTTGGTTCCTGAAAGGATAGGGAAACGCCTCGGTGCTCCTGTCCCTCGCAATCTGGGTACCGATCGTCGCAGGGTTCGCGGTATTCGCGCTCGGCGGCGACCAGCGCGCGCAGCCGCAGCGCTGGGTTGCGCTCGGCGGCGCGGTCCTCGGGTTCCTGGTCACGATCCCGCTCTACACCGGGTTCGACCTGCAGGCCCCGGGGTTCCAGTTCCAGGAGAAGTGGGTCTGGATAGAGCGCTTCAACGTCTATTACCACCTCGGCGTGGACGGCATCTCGGTGCTGTTCGTGCTGCTCAACAGCTTCATCACCATCCTGGTGGTGATCGCGGGCTGGTCGGTGATCGACAGCCGGGTCGGCCAGTACTATGGGGCGTTCCTCATCATGTCGGGCCTGCTGAACGGCGTGTTCGAGGCGCTGGATGCAGTGCTGTTCTACATCTTCTTCGAAGGCACGCTGATCCCGATGTTCATCATCATCGGCGTGTGTGGCGGGCCGAACCGGGTCTACGCCGCGGTCAAGTTCTTCCTGTACACGCTGCTCGGCTCGCTGCTGATGCTGATCGCGATGCTGTACCTCTACAACAAGTCCGGCGGCAGCTTCGCAATCACCGATTGGCACCGCCTGCCGCTCTCGCTCGCGGTGCAGACGGCGCTCTTCTTCGGCTTCCTGTTCGCTTTCGCGGTCAAGGTACCGATGTGGCCGGTGCACACCTGGCTTCCGGACGCGCACACCGAGGCGCCGACCGGCGGCTCGGTGGTGCTCGCCGCGATCCTGCTGAAGCTGGGCGCGTACGGCTTCGTCCGCTTCACGCTGCCGATCCTGCCGGATGCCTCGCGCGAGCTCGCCTGGCTGATGATCGCGCTGTCGCTCATCGCGATCGCCTACATCGGCCTGGTGACCCTGGTGCAGACCGACATGAAGCGCCTGATCGCCTATTCATCGGTCTCGCACATGGGCTTCGTAACGCTGGGCTTCTTCATCTTCAATGCCTACGGGGTCGAGGGCGGACTCGTGCAGATGATCTCTCACGGCTTCGTCTCGGCGGCCATGTTCCTTTGCGTCGGCGTGCTGTACGACCGCATGCACACCCGCATGATCGGCGACTACGGCGGGGTCGTGAATACGATGCCGAAATTCGCCTCGTTCATCATGCTCTTTGCCATGGCGAACTCGGGCCTGCCCGCCACCAGCGGCTTCGTCGGCGAGTTCATGGTCATCCTGGGCGCGATGAAGGCGAATTTCTGGCTCGCCTTCGTCGCGGCCACGACGCTCGTGCTCGGCGCGGCGTATACGCTGTGGATGTACAAGCGGGTGATCTTCGGCGCGGTGGCGAACTCGCACGTGGGCGCGCTGAAAGATCTCAATCCCCGTGAGTTCATCGTGCTCGGCGCGCTCGCTGCCGCGGTGCTCTTCATGGGCGTGTACCCGCGCCCCTTCACCGAAGTGATGCACGGCTCGGTGAACGAGCTGCTGCGCCACATGGGGACGCCCAAGACATGATGTCGCCGGAGTTCCTTAGCCATCTCAGGGCGCTGCCCGAGATCTGGCTGCTCGTGGCGACCTGCGCCATCATGATCATCGACGTCTACTCCAAGGACGCCGAGCGCCGCGTCACGTTGTGGGCGACGCAGCTCACGCTGGCGGTGTGCTTCGTGCTCACGCTCTACGTGGCGTACGAGTCGGAGGGCACTCGCTGGGTGATCTTCAACGGCCTGTTCGTGTCCGACATGATGGGGCACCTGCTCAAGCTCGTGTCCTATGTCGCGGTGTCGGCGGCGCTCGTCTACTCGCGCCAGTACCTCGCCGACCGCGGCCTGCTGCGCGGCGAGTTCGTGACGCTGCTGCTCTTCTCGCTGCTCGGCATGATGGTCATGATCAGCGCGGCGAGCTTCGTCACCCTTTTCCTGGGTCTCGAGCTGATGTCGCTCTGCCTGTACGCGCTGGTCGCGCTCAACCGCGATTCATCGCTCTCCACCGAGGCGGCGATGAAGTATTTCGTCCTGGGCGCGCTCTCCTCGGGCCTATTGCTCTACGGCATGTCGATGATCTATGGTGCCACCGGCACCCTGAACATCTATGAAGTCGCGGGGCATGCCGCCCGGCTGGCCAAAACGCCGGCCGACCACACTTTCCTCGTGTTCGGGCTGGTGTTCGTGGTGGCGGGGCTCGCGTTCAAGGTCGGCGTAGTGCCGTTCCACATGTGGATCCCCGACGTCTATCACGGCGCACCGACCGCAGTGACCCTGATCGTCGGCTCGGCGCCCAAGCTCGCCGCTTTCGCCATGGCGATGCGGCTGCTCGTGAACGGGCTCATCGATCTCGCGCAGGACTGGCAGCAGATGCTCGCGCTGCTTGCGCTGCTGTCGATGGCGCTCGGCAACATCACCGCAATCGCGCAGTCGAACCTGAAGCGCATGCTCGCGTATTCCACCATTGCGCACATGGGGTTCATGCTGCTCGGGCTGCTGTCCGGAGTGGTCGAGGGCAACCGACTGAGCGCGCCCGACGCCTACTCGAGCGCGCTCTTCTACATCATCGTGTACGTGCTGATGTCGCTCGGCGCTTTCGGCGTGCTGCTCTACTGCTCGCACGCCGGGTTCGAGTGCGAGAACCTCGACGACGTCAAGGGCTTGAATCGCACTCATCCCTGGGTCGCGTTCCTGATGCTGCTCCTCATGTTCTCGCTCGCCGGCATCCCGCCCATGGCCGGCTTCTACGCCAAGCTGGCGGTGCTGTGGGCGGCGGTGAACGCCGGCTATATCTGGCTCGCGGTCGCGGCGGTCATCTTCTCGCTCATCGGCGCGTTCTACTACCTGCGCGTCGTGAAGCTCATGTACTTCGACGATCCCAAGGAGGCGACGCGCGCCGTCGGCAGCACCGGCTTCGGCGTCGCGCTTTCGATCAACGGTCTTGCGCTGCTTGTCCTCGGTTTGGCACCCTGGCCGCTGATGAACGCGTGCTTTGAAGCCATCAAAGCCCTCTGACCTGACCGAGCATTTCGTCAGCGGCGGCCTGGTGTTCGACGGTCAGCTGCTGAAGGTCTACCGCGACACCGTGCGACTGCCCGACGGCACGCAAGGAAGCCGCGAATACATCCGCCACCCGGGCGCGGTGGCCGTGGTGGCGCTCCTCGACGACGGCGCGGTCCTACTCGAGCGCCAGTACCGCTATCCCGGCCGGCGGGAGTTCATCGAGATCCCGGCGGGGAAGCTCGAGCCCGGCGAGCCGCACCTCGACACCGCGAAGCGCGAGCTGCTCGAAGAGACCGGCTACGTCGCCGCCGAGTGGACGCGACTCGGCGTCATCCACACCGCCATCGGCTACGCCGACGAGATCATCGAGCTCTTCCTGGCGAAGAAGCTCGCGAAGAAGGAGGCGAGCCTTGACGCCGGCGAATTTCTCGAGGTGCTCGAGATCCCGTTCGGCGAGGCGCTCGCCATGATCCGCGACGGCCGCATCCTCGACTCGAAGAGCGTGATCGGGCTCCTCTGGGTCGACAAGTGGGCCGCGCGCTAGGCCGCGGCCTTCATCTGCGCGGGCGGTGCAAGCGCACCATTCTGACGACGCCCGGGCTTGCAAAAGCCGGCCGCCGCCGCAAACTTGAGGTCATGACCGAACTTCGCCGCAGCGCGGAGCGCGGCCACGCCAACCACGGCTGGCTCGACTCCTACCACAGCTTTTCCTTCGCTGATTATTACGACCC
>DASTPE010000086.1:0-14006 GCA_035762345.1 Burkholderiales bacterium | reverse complement strand
CCGGGACCTCCGCCTTTTCCATGATGTTCAACACCTCATCGAGGGTGCGGATACCCGTCCATGCTGAGATCGCGTCGTCAATGCGTTCCATCTGCGCAGCGCGTCCGTCGTTGCGCGCAAGCGCGGGGTCGTCGCGCAGGTCCGCGCGGCCGATCGCCGTCATGAGCCGTTGGTACAGGCTGTCGGCGTTGCCTGCGATCAAGACATAACCTTCCCTGCAGGGATAGAGGTTGGAAGGCGCAATTCCCGGCAGCGTGCTACCGGTGCGCTCGCGCACGTAGCCGTCGCCGTCATAGTCGGCGATCAGGCTCTCCATGCAGTTGAACATCGCCTCGTACAGTGCGACGTCGACCACCTGCCCTTTCCCCGAATGCAGCGCGATCAGGGTGCCGATCACGCCGTGCAGCGCGGCGATGGTGTCGCCGATCGACAGGTTCGGCCGCACGGGCGGCCGGTCGGGAAAGCCGGTGACGTAGCGAAAACCCGCCATGCCCTCGGCGATCGCGGCGAAGCCGGGGCGCTCGCGGTACGGCCCCGTCTGCCCATAGCCGGAGATTCGCACCAGGACCAGCCTCGGGTTCTCGCGCGAAAACTCCTCCCAGCCGAGGTTCCACTTCTCGAGCGCGCCAGCGCGAAAGTTCTCGACCACGATGTGCGCGCGACGCGCAAGCCGGCGCACGATCTCCTGGCCTTCGGGCCGGCGCAGGTCGCAGGTCACCGACTTCTTGTTGCGCGACTGGACCTGCCACCAGAGCGAGGTGCCGTTGCGCATGCGGCGCCACTTGCGAAGCGGATCGCCCTCGCCCGGCGGCTCGATCTTGACGACCTCGGCGCCGAAGTCCGCGAAGGTCTTGCCGCAGAACGGCCCCGCGACGAGACTGCCGAGCTCGAGCACCCGCAAGCCCGCCAGCGGCCCGCTCATCTCCTTTTCAGCAGCCGCAGCGGGGTGTATTCGAGCACGACCTTCTTATCCTGTGTAACGACCTTGTTGAGGAACCGCACAAGGCCGCGCTCGCCTTTCGACGCAGGGCGGCGCTCGGTCACCTCGCATTCGACGTGCACCGTGTCGCCGACGTAGGCCGGCCCCTTGATGTCGAGCGTGGCGTTGAGGAAAGCGACACCGGTGTCCTGCATCGTAGGCAGGAGCAGCCCTTCGGCAAACGAATAGACGAGCGCGCCGGGAACAAGTTGCTTCTCTTCCTTGACGGCGAAAAGTTCCTCGGTGAGCCCCGTGAGCGTCATGAACGCCACCAGGTCCGCTTCGCGGATGGTGCGGCGGTGCGTGCGAAAACGCGCGCCGACCTTCAGGTCTTCGAACGCAAAGCCGCGTCCGACGGCCCTTATTTCTTCTGAAATTGGCTCCTCGCCTTCTCGAACGCCGCCTGCATGCTCCTAAACGCCGCGTCGGCGCCCTGCATCATGTCCTTCCAGGCATCGGCGGAGGCATTTTGCAGCCGCCGCATCTCGTTCATCGCCGCATCGCGCCGGGCGCGGAACTGGGTAAGCTGACGCTCGTACTCGGCCTGCATGCCGGCTTGCGTATGTTTCGCCTTCGCTTCCCACTTGGCGGCCTCGGCGTTCCAGTTGTCGATCTGCGACTTGAGCTTCGCGACGTATTCGTCTCTGGTCATGGTCTCCCTCCCTGCTGTGGCATTCTAACGCCGTGACCGACTCGCTCGGCCATCGCGCCAAGTTCGCCGTACTCGCACCCTCCACCAATACCTCGGTGCAGCCAGAGTTCGACGCCATGCGCCCCTGGGGCGTGACCAACCATCATTCACGCCTCGTCATCCCCGATATGCGCGTGAGCGGCGATCGCTCGTTCATGGCGATGATGGACGCGATCCGCCGCGCGCTCTTCCCCGCGCTCGAGGCGGCGCTCACCTGCGACCCGGACTACGTGGTGCTCGGCATGTCGGCCGAAACGTTCTGGGACGGACTGGAGGGCTCCCGAAAACTGAAGCGAAAATTGCTATCGACCGCGAAGCGCGGGGTAGCGATGGGGTCGGACGCCTGCCGCGCGGCGCTACGCGCCTATGGCCGGAGCGTGCGGCGCCTGGGGGTGATCACGCCGTACATGCCGATCGGCGATCGCCAGGTGCGCCGTTTCTTCACCGAATCCGGCTACCAGGTGGTGAACCTGGTCGGCCTGAAATGCGGCAGCCCGACCCTCATCGCGCATGTGTCGAAAGAGAAGCTGCGCGACGCCATCGTGCGCGCGAACCGAGGAAAGGTCGACGCCGTGGTCCAGGTCGGCACCAATCTCGCCATGGCCGAAGTCGCCGCGGCCGCCGAATTCTGGCTCGGCAAGCCCGTGATCGCGATCAACACCGCGACTTATTGGTACGCCCTGCGCGACCAGGGCATCCGCGACCGCATCCCCGGCTGGGGATCGCTCTTGATGGAGCACTGAATCGCATCGCTACTTTTCCGAACCGCAGTTGCTTCCTGAGCAATTTCTACTTGCCGCGGTCGATCGGTACAACTACGCGACACGCGACGCCGAAGTCGCGATGCAAGCGCCGTACCGGCGTGTCAAAGGCCCGAACGGCGCCAGAAACGCGACGGCCGGGGACCGCTCGGGACCCCGACCGAACCGCGCTGCTTCCTGACGGCTCTGCTTCCTACTTCTTGGCGTCGCCGCTTCCGCTACCCGACATGCCGCCGCTGCCCGACGGGGCCGGAGAAGGCGATGGGCTGCTCGAGCCCGACGTGCCGCCGGCCGCTCCACCGGAGGCTTGGCCTTTCGCCTCCTGTATGCACTTCTCGCGGTCGGTGCCGGTAAGAGCTGCGCACTTCGCCGGCACGTCGGTGGAAGCGCCGCTGGCGGAGCTGCCGCTAGTACCGCTCGCGCCGGTGCTGCTGGAGCCCGACGTTTGGGCTAGTGTTGCGCCCGACAGGGCGAGAAGCGCGGCTGCGGTCGCGGCGGTAAGCGCTTTCAGAATCATGGTCTGCGTCTCCTCGAGAAAGTGGTGGTTGGGGACTGCGGCGCAGCTCACGCAAACGCCGTGCCCGCGTTGTTACACACCGACAGAGAGGAATGGTTCTTGCGGCGTCGCCTACTGAAGTCAAATTCAGCGAGGGCTACTACACATATGGAAAGGATCGAGAAATCGATTGAAGTCGCCTGCCCTGTGCGCGCGGTCTACAACCAGTGGACTCAGTTCGAGGATTTCCCGCGCTTCATGGCCGGCGTGAAGGAAGTCAAGCAGCTCGACGATACCCACGTGCATTGGCACGCGGAAATCTGGGGCAAGGACAAGGAGTGGGACTCGGAGATCACCGAGCAGGTGCCCGACCAGGTGATCGCGTGGCGTAGCACCTCGGGGGCGCCGAACGCCGGCACCGTGCGGTTCGAGCCGGTGTCGCACGACCGCACGCGGGTGCGCCTCATCATGGAGTACGACCCCGAGGGCGTGGTGGAGAAGACCGGCGACGCGATCGGCGTATTCAGCGCGCGCGTGCAGAACACTGTCGAAGACTTCAAGAAGTTCATCGAAAGCCGCGGCACAGAGACTGGTGCCTGGCGCGGCGAAGTGCACGGCGGTCGGAAAACCGCGCGCGGCGGTACGCGAACCGGCGGCGGTGCGAGCGGCACGCGCGGCGGTCGGACGATCCGCTAGCCGATGCCTTTCGCCATCAGCGCGGCGGCAAGCAGGATCACCGCCACGCCGATGAGCTCGAGGTGCAGGGTACGCCGGATGGCCGGCACGGCCACGATCGCCGCCAGAACCGCGAACGCGCCGAGGTGGTGGAGGAAGGCGATTAAGGCGTACGTCATCACCGCATTTGTCAGTAGGACTTCGGCAGGCCGAGCACGCGCTCCGCGATGAAGCACAGGATGAGCTCGCGGCTCACCGGCGCGATGCGGCCGACGAAAGACTCGCGCAGGTAGCGCTCGACGTGGTACTCGCGCGCGTAGCCGAAGCCGCCGAAGGTCATCACGGCCTGCTGGCACGCTTCGAAGCAGGCCTCGCCGGCGAGATACTTGGCGGCGTTCGCCTCGGCGCCGCAAGGCTTGGCCGCGTCGTAAAGCGACGCCGCCTTGAACGCCATCAGGTTGGCCGCCTCGAGCGACATCCAGTTCGCGGCGAGCGGATGCTGGATCGACTGGTTCTGGCCGATCGGCCGGTCGAACACCACTCGCTCCTTCGCGTAGTCCGACGCGCGCTTCACCGCGCAGCGGCCGAGGCCCACGAGCTCGGCGGCGATCAGGATGCGCTCGGGGTTCATGCCGTGCAGGATGTACTCGAAGCCCTTGCCCTCCTCGCCGATGCGGTCGGCCTCGGGCACCGGCAGCGCGTCGAAGAACACCTGGTTCGAGTCGACCGCGTGCCGGCCCATCTTGTCGATCTCGCGGACCTCCACGTATTTTCTGTCCAAATCCGTGTAGAAGAGCGTGAGGCCGGCGTCCGCTCGCGCCAGAAGAAGAACCTTCTCCGCAACCTGCGCCGTGGAGATCCACACCTTCTGACCGGACACGACATACGTGCGTCCGCGTTTTTCAGCCTTCACCTTGATCTTCTTTGTATTGAGGCCGGTGTTCGGCTCGGTCACAGCGAAGCAGGCGCGCTCCTTGCCCGCGATGAGCGGCGGCAACATGCGCATCTTCTGCTGCTCGGTGCCGAACACTACGACCGGGTTCAGGCCGAAGATGTTCATGTGCACGGCCGACGCCCCGCTGAACCCCGCGCCCGACTCGGCGATCGCCTGCATCATGACCGCCGCCTCGGTGATGCCGAGCCCGGCGCCGCCGTAGGCTTCCGGCATCGCGATGCCGAGCCAGCCGTCACGCGCGAACGCCTGGTGGAAATCCGCCGGGAAGCCGCCCTCGCGGTCGCGCTTGAGCCAGTACTCGTCGGGAAAGCGCTCGCACAGTTTCGCGATTGCCTCGCGGATGCGTTCCTGCTCCTGGGTGAGCGAGAAGTCCATCTACCTGCGGCGCCGGGCAAGCTGAGCGATGCCGAGCGCGATGAGGATGAGCGGCCACCAGGTGGAGAGGATCTCGCGCAGCTGGCGCCACTGCAGGAACTCGAGGTTGTGCGCGAGGAACAGCACGCCCAGCACGATCAGGACCACCGGCCAGACCAGGTTTTCGCGCCCGTTGGCCATCGCGGCTTTACTTCAAGCGGGAGCGATCCAGTTATGTAGCGCGATGCCGCCGTCGACGACGATGGACGCGCCGGTGACGTAGGCGCCGAAGCGCTCGGATAGCACCGCGACCGCCATGCCGGCGACGTCGGCCGGCGTGCCGAAGCGCCCGAGCGGAATCTTTTCAACCATTCCGGGCGGCGCCTGAAAGCCGCCGCCGGGGATCGCGCCCGGGGCGATCGCATTGACGCGGATACCGTGCGGCCCCAGAGCGCGCGCAAGCTCCTTGACGAGCATCGTCTGGCCCGCCTTGGCGGCGCTGTAGTGCGGCAGGTTGCGCGGCGACTCGGCATGAAGTGAAGTCACGATCAGCATCCGGCCCTTGACTTTGTTGTCTTTCATGTGCCGACCGATTCTCTGTGTCAGCACAAAAGCCGCATCGAGGTTGATGGAGAGCATTTCGCGCCATTGCTCCCACGTTGCCTGGAGAACCGTCTGGCTCTCCTGCCGCTTCGGACTGGCGCAGTGCACCAAGATCGACACGTTGCCGAGCGAACGAATCGCGTCGTCAGCCAGGCGGGCGGCTTCGCCGGCCTTCGAGAGATCCGCTTGCTCGACATCGGCGCGGAAGACGCGGGCGCCTTCGGCCTCGAGCGCGTCGGCGATGCCGCGGCCGATGCCGCGCGCGGCGCCGGTCACGAGCGCACTGTCGCCTTCAAGCAGCCGGGACTGCACTTGTCACCTTGACGGGGGTCTTTCTGCTCCGGACAAGAAGCAGGTAAGCGGCCGGTATCACGAACAGCGTGAACAGCGTGCCCACGAGCAACCCGCCGACGATGACCCAGCCGATCGCCTGGCGCGCTTCGGCGCCGGCCCCGACGGCGAGCGCGAGCGGCAGCGCGCCCAGCACCATGGCGCCGGTCGTCATCAGGATTGGCCGCAGGCGCAGCGTCGCCGCTTGCGCCACCGCCTCGGCCGCAGCGAGCCCGCGGTCGCGCAGCTGGTTCGCGAATTCCACGATCAGGATGCCGTGCTTGGTGATGAGCCCGATCAGCATGACGAGGCCGACCTTGGAATACACGTTGAGCGTTCCGCCGGTGAGCCAAATGGCGGCAAGCGCGCCCAGGCCTGCGAGCGGAACCGTGAGCATGATGACGAAGGGGGAGACGAAGCTTTCGAACTGGGCCGAAAGCATGAGGTAGATGAAGAGCGCGGCGAACAGGATCACGAACGCCAGTCCGGCGCCCGACTCGCGGAACTCGCGCGAAACGCCGTCCAGGTCGGTGCGCGCGCTGGCAGGAAGAATCTGCCTCGCGATATCGTCGAGGAAATCGAGTGCCTCGCCGAGCGTCGAGCCGGGCGCCACGTTGGCCGAAACGATCGCCGCCCGTGCACGGTTGAAGTGGTTGAGCTCCTTCGCCGCCACGGTCTCGCGCACTCGCACCAGATTCGAGAGCTGGACCAGCGTGCCGTCGCGCGCGCGTACGTAGATCGAGGTGAGATCCGCCGGCGTACTGCGGTCCTTCGCTTCGAGCTGCACCACCACGTCGTACTGCTTGCCCTCGCGCTTGAAGCGCGTGACCTGGCGCCCGCCGAGCAGCGTCTCGAGCGTGCGCCCGATCACTTCGACGTCGATGCCGAGCGCCGCTGCCTTCTCGCGGTCGATGTCGACCGAGAGCTGAGGCTTGTTGAGCTTCAAGTCCGAGTCGGCGTTCACGATCGATCCCGACGTTCTCGCCTTCTCGAGGATCTTGTTGACCGAGGCGTCGAGGTCTTCGTAGCTATTGTCCTGGAGCACGAACTGGACCTGCGGCGTGCGGAATCCCTGGCCGAGCGAATTCGGATTCACTGGAAACGCGAGCACCCCCGGCAGCGCCGCCGAGAGGCGAGGCGCCATCGAAGCGGTGATCTGCTGGGTCTTGCGGTCGCGCTCTTCCCACGGAGCGAGCTGCGCGAAGGTGACGCCGAAGTTCACGGGATTGGGGCGCTCCAGGCCCGGCGCCACCACGGCGAACATGCTGCGGATCTCGGGCACGCCCTCGGCATACATACGCTCCACCGCACGCACGTAGCTGTCGGTGTACTCCATGGACGCGCCTTCGGGCGCGTTGACGAGCGTGAGGAAGTAGCCCCGGTCCTCCAGCGGCGAGAGCTCATGCCTCAGTTTTGCGTACGTGAAGACCGTGCCGGCCACCACCAGGGCGAACGCGGCAGCCGGAATGAAAGGCTTCTTCAAGGTGAAACCTACGGCGCGCCGATAGCTGTCGGTGATTCGCTGAAAGAAGCGCTCCATGGCGAGATAGATGCCGCCGTGCTTTTCGTGCTCCTTGAGGATCTTGGAGCACATCATCGGAGTGAGCGTAAGCGCGATGAAGCCCGACACCGCCACCGCCGCCGCCACGGTGAGGGCGAACTCCGCGAACAGCTTCCCGGTGTTGCCGGGCACGAAGGCGACCGGGGCGAACACCGCGGTCAGCGTGAGCGACATTGCGACCACGGCGAACGCGATCTCGCGCGAGCCGTCGGCCGAGGCCTGCACCGGGTGCTTCCCCATCTCCACGTGGCGGTGGCAGTTCTCCAGCACCACGATCGCGTCGTCCACGACCAGGCCGATCGCGAGCACCACGCCGAGCAGCGTGAGCACGTTGATCGTGAAGCCCATGAGATAGAGGAAGAAGAACGAGCCGACGAGCGACACCGGGATGGTGACGAAGGGGATCAGCGTCGCGCGCAGCGAGCGCAGGAACACGAAGATCACCGCCATCACGAGCAGCACCGCCTCGCCCATGGCACGGTACACCGAGTCGATCGAGCGTTCGATGAAGAGCGAGGAGTCGAACGAGACCTGCAGCTGCATGCCTTCGGGCAGGGCCGGCTGGATGCGCGCCATCTCCGCCTTCGCCGCCTGCGCCACCGACAGCGTGTTGGCGGTGGACTGCTTCACGATGCCGAGGCCGACGCCGGGCTGGCCGTTGCGGCGGATCACGCTGCGCTCGTCGAGCGCGCCGAGCCGCGCCGAGCCCACGTCGCGCAGCCTGACCGGGTAGCCGCGGTTCTCGACGATGATCATGTTGTTGAACTGCTCGGCGGTGCGCAGATCGGCTTCGGCGAGCACCGTGAACTCGCGGCGCGCGGACTCGATGCGCCCCGCCGGGATCTCCACGTTCTGGCGCTTGAGCGCGTTCTCCACATCCTGCGGCGTGAGCGAATAGGCGGCGAGCCGCTCGCGGTCGAGCCAGATGCGCATCGCGTAACGCCGGCCGCCGCCGATGATGACGGAGGCGACGCCGGGCAGCGTCTTCAGGCGATCGGCGATATAGCGATCGGCGTAGTCCGACAGCTCGAGCGAGGAATGCTTGTCGCTGGAAAGGCCCATCCAGATGATCGCCTGCGCGTCGGCCTCGATCTTCGAGACCACCGATTCGTCGGCTGCCTCGGGGAGCAGCGCGCGCACGCGCGCCACGCGGTCGCGCACGTCGTTCGCCGCCGAGTCGACGTTGCGCTCCGGGACAAACTCCACCGCGATCTGGCTCACTTCCTCGCGCGACACCGACTTCACCGTGCGCACGCCCTCGATGCCGGCGATCGAGTCCTCGAGCGGCTGCGTGATCTGCGACTCCATCACCTGCGGGCTCGCGCCCTTGTACACCGTGCGCACCGAGACCACCGGCGTATCGATCTTCGGATACTCGCGCACCGACAGTCGCGAGAAGGAAATCGCGCCGATCAGCACGATCATGAGGCTCATCACGGTGGCGAGCACCGGTCGGCGAATGGAGAGCTCGGGCAGCCGCACGCTAGCCGCCTTTCTTCCCTGGGATGGCTGCCGCCGGCTTGGCGCTCGGGATGATCGAGACCTGCATGCCGGGGACGAGCCGCTGCGAGCCTTCGGTGACGACGATGTCGCCTGCAGCAACGCCCTTCATGATTTCCACTTCACCGACCTTGCGTGTGCCGGTCTGCACCGGCACCAGCTCGGCCTTGCCGTCCGTCACGCGCCATACAAAGCTGTCCTGGCCGCGCGGCACGATGGCCTCCTCGGGAATCCACACCGCGTTCTCGCGCACCCCGAGGGTGAGCTGCACGCGCGCGAACATGCCGGGCCGGAGCCTGAGCTGCGGGTTGGCGACGCGCGCGCGCGCGAGCACGGTACGCGTCTGCTCGTCCACCGCCGGCTCGATCGCGTAGATGCTGCCGGGAAAGCTCGCCTGCGGAAACGCGTCCACCCCTATGCTCACCGCAAGCCCGGACTTGAGCTGGGCGAGGTAGGTCTCCGGGACGCGGAAGTCGAGCTTGAGCTGGTCGATCTTCTCCAGCCGGGCGATATCGGTCCCGGCGGCGACGTAGGCGCCTTCGCTCACCTGGCGCAGCCCCGCGACGCCGGAGAACGGCGCGCGGATCTCGCTCTTCGCGAGCTTCGCCTCGTCCTCGCGCAGCTTGGCGGCCGAGCGCGCGTAGTTGGACTGCATCTCGTCGAGCGCCTGCTGGCTGATGAAGCCCTTTTTTTGCAGGTCGGCGGCGCGCTCCATGCGCTGCTTGTCGAGCCCGGCCTGCGCCCGCGACGACGCAACCAGCGCGCGCGTCTCGGCGGCATCGAGCGTCGCAAGGAGCGCGCCCTTCTTCACGCGCTGCCCCTCATCGAACGCGATGCGGTCGATGCGCCCCGCGATCTCGGGCCGGATCATGACCGCCTCGTCGGCACGCAGGGTGCCGATCGCGCCGGTCTCGATCACCGTGCGCGCGAGCTTCGCCGGAACCGCCTTGACTGGGAGCGCAGCCGAAGGCTTTCCAGGCTGCTGAGCGAACGCAGGAGCGAGAGCGAAGAGCAGCAAGGCGACGGCAAGACGCACCGCCCGGATTCTACTCGGACCCGAGCTAGAGCCCGGCCTTGGCGCGCTTCGCCTTGAGGCGGTCGAAGGTTTTCGCGGTCTCCACCGCGAAGCGGATGTGCTTGCCGTGCCCGACCTCTTCGATCGGATCCTTCACCGAGAAGGCGAATACCACTTTGCGCCGGTCGACCTCCTCGACCCGGCCTTCGATCGTCACCTTCAAACCCATGGGAGTCGCAGCCAAGTGATCGATTGAGACGTGCGCGCCGACCGAGTCCTCGCCCGCATCGAGGTGCTGCAGCAGGAAGTCGCGGCAGGCGTACTCGACGTCGCTCACCATGCGCGGCGTCGCATACACCATGCCTTCTTTGCCCATGAAGCTGATGCAGCGAGACTCGTCGACGACCAGGCTTTTTGAAAACGATAGATCCTTCTTGAGCGTCTGTTTCATGGCGCCGTGTAGCCGGCGCGCTCCACCGCCCGCTTGAAGTCCGCGAGGCCCGCCTTGGCCGGATCGTAGGTCACCCGGGCACGGGCCTCGGCGAGCGAGACCTCGACTGCCGAGACCCCGGACACCGCGGAAAGCATGCGCGTGACGCTCTTCACGCAACCCTCGCAATCCATGCCTTCAACCTTCAGCTCTACCGTATCCATAGGCCATTCTTGTCATAATACGCATCATGGAGCACCTCGAGCCCAAGCAAGCGCAGCAGTTCCTGCAGAAGAACGCGGATGCGCTCTTCATCGACTGCCGCAGCGAGATGGAATACCTCTTCGTCGGCCACGCGGTAGGCGCGCTGCACGTTTCGTGGAACGATGGGCCCGACTGGGAAGTGAACCCGCATTTCATCGGCCAGGTGAAGAAGCTCGCCGGAACCAACCACGCGCTGCGCCCGATCGTGCTGATCTGCCGCAGCGGCAACCGCTCGCAGGAGGCGGGCGAGGAGCTCGAGCGCCACGGCTTCCAGCGCGTCTACAACGTGAGCCACGGCTTCGAGGGGCCGCTCAACTCGGCGCACCAGCGCAACACTATCGGGGGCTGGCGCTTCGAAGGGCTGCCGTGGGAGCAATGCTGAGCCCGTCCAGCAAGCGCGCAAACTGCGCCGGCTCGACATACCCCACGCGGCGCAGCACGATCTCTCCTTTCCCGTCCATGAACACGATGGTCGGGGTGCCGCGCACCTGGAGCCGCGCCGCCAACTGCTTTTCCGTGAGCGTGGCGCCGTCGGTCCAAGCGATGTCGCGGTCGCCGCGGATGTTCAGTCCCACCGGGACGAAGGAGCGCTTCAGCCGCTCGAGCACCGCCGGGTCGCGGAACGTAACGCTCGTCATGCGCTCGCAGTACGGGCAGCCCTCGAGCCAGAAGTAAAGCATCAGCCGCTTGCCCTGCTTCGCCGCGTCCGACGCCTCCTCGCGTGCGTCGAGCATGGTCTCGGCGAACCACTCCGGTACCTCCCTCGCATGCGCGGCAACCGCGGCGCACGCCAGCACGAGTGCGAGGAGCAGCTTCACGAATGCATCTGTGATTGAATTAGCCATGCGAGTCTTCGCGGGCTTGATTCTAGCGCTGGCCGCTTCCGCGGCCGGGGCGGCGCACGAGCCGTGGGCGACGATCCGCTTTCCGCAGGACGAAGACAAGTGGTGGTGGGACGCCGACTGGTGGGAGCGCGGCCGCATCGCCACGCCCGCGAACCACGCGGTGCGCGCGCGCACGGCGAGCTACCGCAACGGCGAGGTGGAAATTCCGGTGGAGATTTTTTCCGCGGGGAAATTTCCGGTGGTGGTGTTCCTGCACGGGCGGCGCGGGCTCGACGAGCTGACGCGGCTGGTGCCGCTGCGCCTGGCGGCGCGCGGCTTCACCGTGGTCGCGCCCGATCTCTTCAGCGGCCGCCTCATCGACAAGATGCCCGTGCGCCACGATCCCGTGCTCGAGGATGATGCGGCGCTCGCCATTGACTTCGCGCTCGCGCTGCCCGAGGCGGGCAGCCAGGCGAAGACCTGCGTCGTATCGCACACGCGCGGCGGTTACTACGCGCTCAAGGCGCTCGTCACCAAAGGCAGGCAGGCGAAGACCGCGTGCTATATCTCCTACTACCCGCACTGGCAGCATCCCGAGGCGCCCGAGGCCATGCAGGTCTACCAGTACGCGCCCGAGGTCGACGAGCTGCGCGTCCCGGTGCTCGTATTCCTCGGCGAGCACGAGCAGTACCAGCGCGTGCGCCCGATCCTCGCGGGCATCGACTCGCTAAAGGCGAAGAAGCGCGACGCGCGGGTGATCGTCTACCCCGGTGTGGGGCGCGGCTTCGACTTCCGGCCGCCCGAGGTGCGCACCCTCGCCGACGACCTCGCGGCGCAGGACTCGCTCGCCCGCGCGGCACGCTTCATCGCGGGCCTAATCAAGCAATAGATACAATTGATGTGCTTCGAGAGAGGAGATTTGCCATGATCCGCAGGCGGTTAATGTCAGTGATGGCGGCGGTCCTCGTGGCCGGCTGCGTCGCGATGGGCGGCAAGCAGGACAAGGTCGTCTACCACGTCAACGAGGGCCTCGCCCAGGCGTCGAACGGGCTGCGCAACATCGGCAATCACCTCGAAGTGAACCCGGACGCGAAGATCGTGGTGGTGACGCACGCGCTCGGAGTTGACTTCCTCATGAAGGGCGCCAAAGACAAGAACGGCGCGAAGTACGAGGACCTGGTGGAACAGCTCAAGCAGCGCGGCGTGCAATTCGACGTCTGCGAGATCACGCTGCGCAACCGCAAGCTCGCCAAGGACCAGTTCATCGAGTACGTGACCTGGGTGCCCTCCGGCGTCGCCGAGGTGACGCGGCTACAGCAAAAAGAGGGCTACGCGTATCTCAAGCCTTAAAATGTCCAATCTCGAGTTTTTGGGGTAAGGAGAAACGATGGAACGTAGAGGGCTGCTGAAGGGCGCGGCCGCGCTGGTTCTCGCCGGACTGCTCAAGCCCGTGGCTGCGCTCGCGGCGTGGAACAAGGCGGCGTTTTCGTCGCGGACGAGCGCCGAGGCGATGAAGAGCCTCGGCACGCCGAGCGCGGAGGCGAGCGGCGGCATCGTGATCGAGGCGCCGCAGATCGCCGAGAACGGCGCGGTGGTGCCGATCGAGGTGACGAGCAACATCCCGGGGACGACGTCGCTCGCGGTGCTGGTGGAGAAGAACCCCTTTCCCCTGGTGGCGAAGTTCGACTTCATGGAGGGCGCGCTGCCCTTCGTCAAGATCAACGCCAAGATGGGCGAGACCTCCGACGTGCGCGTGGTGGCCACGGCGGGCGGCAGGCATTACCAGGCGACCAAGGAGATCAAGGTGACCATCGGCGGGTGCGGAGGCTGACATGGCGGGACCGATGAAAATGAGAGCCACGCTCGCGGGCGGCTATACCGACGTGCGCGTGCTGATGACCCACCCCATGGCGACCGAGCAGCAGACCAAGGGCCAGCCGCACTTCATCCAGAACGTCACGGTGAAGGTGAACGGCAAGACGGTGATCGAGGGCCAGATCAGCCAGGCGGTGTCGCGCAACCCGGTGTTCTCGTTCCGTCTCAAGGGCGGCGCGAAGGGCGACAGGATCGAAGTGAGCTGGCTCGACAACAAGGGCGACACGAACAAGACCGAAACCGCGGTCGCCTGAGAAGGAGGAGGAGGATGAAGCGCGCACTCGCGGGCGCGGCGGTGCTGATGTTCGCGCCGGCGCTCGCTCAGCAGAAATCGCCGTTCGCCGACTACCAGCGCATGACCGCCGAGGGCAGCCCGGTGGAGCTGTTCGAGCTGGGCGGCGAGGAGCTGTGGAAGAAAAAGCAGGGGCCGAAGAACGCCTCGCTCGAGCAATGCGACCTGGGCAAGGGTCCCGGCGTGCTGAAGGGGGCCTACGCGGCGCTGCCGCGCTACTTCAAGGACGTCGACCGGGTGATGGACCTCGAAACCCGGCTCCTGCATTGCATGACGACGCTGCAAGGCCGCAGCCGCGAGGAAGCGACCAAGCGCGTCTTCGGCAGCGCCGACCAGGCCTCCGAGATGGAGGCGCTCTCGGCCTACGTCGCGCGGCAATCGCACGGCATGAAGATCGCAGC
>DASTPE010000085.1:0-20522 GCA_035762345.1 Burkholderiales bacterium | reverse complement strand
ACGCCGGTATCGCCCGTGATGACTCGCACTTTCTCGATGGACACTCCCACAGCGCTCGCCGCGATCTGCGCGAAGATTCCCTCCGTGCCCTGCCCCTGCTCGGTGACGCTGCACATCACGGTCACCATCCCGGTCGGCTCTAAACGCAACGTCGCGCCGTCCTGCGCCGAGATGCGCGCTCCGCCGACGCCGTAGAAAGCCGGCGACGGATTCGTCACCTCGATCATGGCCGCCAGGCCTATTCCACGGAAGACCGAGCGCGCGCGAAGCTCCTTCTGATCTTCACGCAGTTTCCTGTAGTTCATCAGCTCCAGAAGCTGGTCGAGCGTCTTGTGGTGCGAGAGCTTCTCGAACTTGATACCGGACGGGAACGTGTAAGGATAGCCATCGTCCGGGATCAGGTTCTTTCTCCTGAACTCGGCGGGGTCCATGCCGAGCTTCTGCGCCGCCAGGTCGACGATGCCTTCGGTCAGCGCAACCGCGATCGGATGACCGACCGCGCGGTATTGGCACGTAACGTTCTTGTTGGTGAACACCACGTTCATGCGCGCCTTGTACTTCTGATGCCTGTACGGGCCGCCGGTGAGGTTGACGACCTGGTTGCCCTCGATCCCGCTCGTGCGCGGATAGACCGAGTACGGGCCGATCGCGGTCAGATCGTCCAGCTCGAACGCAAGAATTTGACCTTCCCTGGACACTGCCAAACGAACTTTCGCCCGGTGTTCCCTGGCATGAATATCGGACAGGAAGGACTCCAGCCGGTCGGCGACGAACTTCACCGGCCGGCGCAGCATCACGGAAAGCGCGGCGGTCGCCATTTCATCGGCGTAGACGTGCACCTTGATGCCGTAGGAGCCGCCGACGTCCTTCGCGATCACTCGCACGTTCGCTTCGGGGATGCCGAGGTGTCGCGAGAAGATGTCCTGCATCATGTGAGGCGCCTGAGTCGCGTGGTGCACCGTGAGCGAATGCTCGGCCGCGTTGTAGTCCGCGAGGATCGCGCGGCCCTCGACGCACACGCCGGTGTGACGGCCGAAGTGGAAGGTATCTTCCACGACGACATCGGCCTTTGCGAACGCCTCTTCCACGCCGCCGGTGTCGTGCTCGCGCTTGAAGCAGATGTTGTCCTTCAGCTCTTCATGAATGACCACATCGCCCTGGAGAGCTGCTTCCATGTCCACTACGACCGGCAGCTCCTGCCATTCGGCCTCGATCAGTGCCACCGCGTCTTCCGCCTGGCTGCGCGACTCGGCGACCACGGCGGCGCACGCCTCGCCCTGCCAGCACGCGCGCTCGATCGCGATCGCGTGCTGCGGCGGCGACTTGATGCCTTTCAGATGCGCCAGCACCGCGACCCAAGGCTTGCAGTACTCCGCCACCGCCCTTCCGTCGAACACTCCGACGACACCGGGTTGCTTCAATGCTTTTGCGAAATCCAGTCTCTTGATGCGCGCATGCGCGTAGGGACTGCGAAAGAACGCGGCGTGCGCGAGGCGCGGAAAACGCAGGTCGTCGGTGAAGGCGCCGCGTCCCTGCAGCAGGCGCTGCGCGTTCGCGCGCGGCACGCTTTGGCCGATGTAGCCCTTGTCGACCTGGGTGCCGGGCGCGTGGAGCGGAAGCTCTGCCTTACCCATTAATGACCTCTTCGATCGCGTCGACGATCGCCTGGTAGCCGGTGCATCGGCAGTAGTTGCCGGAGATGTGGCTCTTTATTTCCTCCCTGGAGAATTTCTTCTTCTGAAGAACCAGGTTCTGCGCCGCCATCAGCATTCCCGGGGTACAGAAGCCGCATTGCAGAGCGTTCTTCTCGTGGAAGGCTTTCTGCAGCTTCTCCAGCTCCCTCGAATCCGAGAGGCCCTCGACGGTGTCCACGCGGCAGCCGTCGGCCTGGACCGCGAGCATCAGGCAGCCGCGGACGATGTCGCCGTTCACGCGGATCGTGCAGGCACCGCACACACCGTGCTCGCAGCCGATGTGCGAGCCGGTGAGCCCCAGCTCTTCGCGGAGGAAGTCCACCAGATGCTGGCGCGCGGCGACGTGCCGCGTTACCTGCGTGCCGTTCACCGTGAGCGTGATGGTCAGAGACTGTTCCATGCGCGCTCGAGGAGAACCTTCGCAAGGTGAAGCTTGGTTGCAGGCGAGTGGTAGAGGTCGGCGGCCGGCGCGGGCAGCGATGCCTTCGCGTCGTCCAGGGACTTCGGCTTAAGGAGGACCGGCTTGCTCGAAAGCCCGAAAAACGCAAGCCTGCGCCCTGAGCTCTTCGTCACTCCAGCCAAACCCACGATAGCGTAGTCGCCCTGCCGCCGCGCGAGCTCGAGGAACACCGAGCGCTCGTCCTTCAGCAGCGCCGGTATCTCGACCGCCGTCACGAGCTCGCCGGCCTCGAGGTCGACGTCGAACAAGCCTTTGAAAAACTCTTCGGCCTTCACCATGCGCTCCCCGGCCGTCGACTGCAGGACGATGGTGGCTTCGAGCGCGACGAGACAGGCGGGATACTCGGCGGCCGGGTCGGCCAGGGCGATGCTGCCCCCGAGCGTGCCGCGGTTACGGATCGCCGGGTGTGCGATGTGGCGCACGGCCTCGGCGAGAAGCGGGACGTGCTTCGGGATTTCCGCGGAGCGCTCGATCTCGGTATGCGTGGTAAGCGCGCCGATTCGCACGACGCCCTGCTCGAGCGTGATGCCCCTCAGCGCCGCGAGCCCAGTGATATCGACGAGCAGCTCGGGCGCCGACAGGCGCATGTTGAGCGAGGGGATGAGGCTTTGGCCGCCGGCAAGGATCTTCGCGCCCGGGCGCTCGAGGAGGTCGAATCCCTCCGCCAGCGTGCGCGGTTTCGCATAGGCAAACGACGGCGCCTTCAAGCCCTACCCTCCTCCTGCCGCTATCATAAAAGAAGAAAATCGGGGTCAGAGCCCGATTTCGCTACCGGAGGAGAACCATGTCGAAGCTAGTGTTGCTGCTTGCACTCGTGTTCTCCTTCCCCGCTGCAGCGCAAAGCTATCCTACCCAGCCGATCCGCCTGATCGCGCCGTTCCCGCCGGGCGGCAGCGTCGACATCATGGCGCGCCTTATCGCCGAGCCGCTCGCGGCGCAGCTCGGCGGCAAGATCGTGATCGACAACCGCAGCGGCGCCTCCGGCAACATCGGCATGGAGGCCGCGGCGCGGTCCAAGCCCGACGGCCACTCGCTCGTCCTCAACACGATTCCGCTCGCCACCAACCAGGCGCTGTTCGACAAGCTGACCTGGGACCCGATCAAGGATTTCGCGCCGATCGGCATGGTGGCGACCGCGGCACACGTACTGGTGATTGCCCCGAAAGTCAGGGCCAACAGCATCGATGAGCTGGTGCGGCTCGCGCGCTCGAACCCGGGAAAGCTCTCGTACGCGTCGGCGGGAGTCGGCACAACGTTTCACCTCTGCGGCGAGATGTTCAAGGACTCCACTCAGACCTTCATTCTGCACGTGCCCTATCGCGGCGGCGGCCCGGCGCTCGCCGACACGCTCGGCGGTCAGGTGGACATGAGCTTCCCGACCATCTCGGCGGCGGTGCCGCACATCAAGGCGGGCACCCTGCGCGCGCTCGCGGTCACGGACGTGCGACGCTCGCCGCTCCTGCCGAACGTGCCGACGCTGCGCGAGACCGGCGTGAAGGATTTCCAGTTCACGCAGTGGCTTGCGCTCCTTGCGCCCGCGGGAACACCCAAGGAAATTGTTATCAAGTTGAACAGCAGTCTGCGTGATGCGCTCAACTCGAAGGAAGTGCGCGACAAGTTCGCCCAGCAGGGCTTCGACCCCTTTGTCACCAGCCCCGAAGAAGCCGGCAAGTTCATAGCTGCCGAAGTACGGCGCTTCGGCACGCTGATCAAGACCCGAAAGATCACCGCGGAGTAGAAATCGGCATGGACCTCGGATTGAAAGACAAGAGAGTTCTCATCACTGGCGGCAGCAAGGGCATCGGTCTCGCCTGCGCGAAAGCTTTCATCGCCGAAGGCGCCCGGGTGGCGCTTTGCTCGCGTGCTCAGGAAAATTTGGATAAGGCGAAAACTTCATTGGCCCAAGCCTACGTGATCGCCGCGGACCTCACGGACGCTACGGCGGCAGCCGCCATGATCGATAAGGTCGAAAAAGATTTCGGCCCGATCGATGTGCTGGTCAACTCGGCCGGCGCGGCCAAGCGCACCGATGCGGACGACCTCACCCCGGGCGCCTGGCGCGCCGGCATGGACGCGAAGTACTTCTCCTATATCAATGTGATCGACCCGCTCATCAAACGCATGGGCAAGCGCGGCAAGGGGGCGGTGATCAACATCATCGGCGGCGGAGGCAAGGTGGCCTCCCCGACCCACCTCGCGGGCGGCGCCGCCAATGCCGCGCTGCTGCTCGCGACCGCAGGCCTCGCTTTCGCCTACGCGTCCAAAGGGGTCCGCGTGGTCGGCGTGAGCCCCGGCGTCACGCGTACCGAACGTGTGGCCGAGGGCCTTAAGGCGGAAGCGAAGCGCGCCAACGTCTCGGAAGAGCAGGCTTACAAGCAGATGATCGCGCGCCTGCCGATGGGCCGGCCCGCCGAGCCCGAGGAGATCGCCGACATCGTGGTGTTCGCGGCGTCCGAGCGTGGCCGCTACCTCACCGGCGCGAACATCAGCACCGACGGCGCGGCGTCACACGTTGTTGTCTGAGTTCGGGGTCAGGGTCCGAATTCGTTGACCTAATTGCGACCCTGACCCCGAATTCGAACAGTTTGGAGTAGTCTCCGCCACGAGGAGGAGGAGCCACATGAAACGCAGAGAGGTCCTGAAGATCGGCGCCGCGGCCGCGGGCCTCGGCTTTCCGGCGATCATCCGGGCGCAGCCGAAGGAAATCGTGATCCTGGGCATCTGGCCGGCGACCGGCGCGTTCTCCGACGTCGGGCCGATTCTCGACCGCGGGATGCGCATGGCGCTCGAAGAGCGCGACATGAAGATCCTGGGGCGCCCCGTCAGGTACATCGTGCGCGACTCCGCGACCCAGGCGGGGGCGGCGACGCGGCGCGTCGAGGAAGCAGTCGACGGCGAGGGCGCGAAGTTCGTCATCGGCCCGTGGTCGTCGGGAGTGGCGCTCGCGGTGTCCGAGGTGGCGAAGCGCAAGAAGGTGTTCCACTACTTCAGCGGCGGCACCGAGGACATCTCCGGCGCGCGCTGCCATCGCTACTCGTTCCAGTGGGCGGCGAGCCCGTACACCGCGGCCAAGACGGTGGTGGATAACTTCATGAAGGCGAACCCGAAGGCGCGGCGCTGGCATCTCCTGGTCGCCGACTATGCGTTTGGCTGGTCGGTCGAGAAGTACATCAAGGAGGTCGGGAAGACCCACGGCATCGAGTTCGTCGGCGCCGACCGCCATCCGCTCGGCGAGCGCGAGTTCTCCAACTACGTGCAGAAGGCGGCAGCGAACCGGCCCGACGCGGTGGCGATGATCAACTTTGGCCTTGATGCGGTCTCCGGCGCGCGCGAGATCTTCAACTTCGGCCTCACGCCCAAGGTGCCGCTGATCATGACCTGGTCCTCGGGAGTCGAGGAGCTGGTGCAGCTCACGCCCGAGATCCGGGAGAACATCTGGGTCGGCTCGAACTTCTACTACACCGCGGATACCCCGGTGGCAAAGAAGTTCGTCGCCGCCTACAACGCGAAGTTCGGCAACCCACCGGGCTACGCGCCCTCGGCCGCGTACGGCATGACGCGCATGATGCTGCACGCATTCGATAAGGCGAAATCGAGCGAGGTGCGCGACGTGATCGCCGCGCTCGAGGGCATCGAGGTCGAGGACCTCGTCGGGCGCATGCGCGTGGATGCGAAGACGCACCAGACGCTGCGTCCGTATTTCTTCATGCGCTGCAAGCCGAAGGCGAAGATGGCGAATCCGCTCGACTTCGCCGCCATCATCGCGACCGGCGACACCCCGTTGCCGGCCGAGTACGCGGCCTGTAAAGACTTGGGCGGCTTCTAAGACACTAAGGCGGCTTCTGGCCTCCTGAGGTGAACTTACTCCTCGGCCAGATCCTTAACGGGATCGCGACGGGGATGCTGTACGCCCTGATGGGGCTCGGCCTGTCGCTGATCACCGGGATCCTCAACATCCCGAACTTCGCACACGGCGCGCTGTTCGCCATCGGGGCTTACCTGCTCGTCACGACCGTCGGCCTGATCGGCAATTTCTGGCTGGCGCTGCTCATCGCGCCGCTCGGCGTCGCGGCACTCGGGCTGTTGATCGAGTACGCCGGGATCCGCAGGCTCTACGCCGCAGGACACGACTACCAGCTGCTCTTCACCTTTGGGCTTGCGCTGATTCTGAGCGAGGGCATCATCGTCGTCTGGGGGCCCGTCGGCTTCAGCCACCTGCCGCCGCCGATCCTGCGCGGCGGCGTCGATCTCGGCTTTACCTTCTATCCCAAGTATCGCCTCTTCGTCATGGTTGTGGCCGGGCTGCTGGTGCTCGCCACATGGCTGTTCCTCGAGAAGACGCGCTACGGGGCGATCATGCGCGCCGGTATCGAGAACAAGGAGATGGTCTCGCTGCTGGGTATCGACATCCACAGGCTGTTTACCGCGGCGTTCGCCCTCGGCGCCTACCTGGCGGGGATCGCGGGCGCCCTGACGGCGCCGATCCGCGGAATCAATCCGAATATGGGCGTCGACATGCTCGGCATCGCCTTCGTCGTGGTGGCGCTCGGCGGCCTAGGCAACCTGCTCGGCGCGATCGCGGCGGGGTTGCTGATCGGCGTGGCGCAGGCGGTGGTGGCAGCGTACTGGACCGAGGCGTCCACCGCTGTGATCTTCGCGGTGATGGCGCTGGTACTCCTCGTGCGCCCGCAGGGAATGTTCGGGATCCGATGAAAAACCCGCTGGTCCTACTGCTCGGCGCGATAGTCCTGCTTCCCTTCGTGGTGCGTCCCGTGATCGCGGCGGAGATCTGGCTCTTCGCGATCTTCGGCCTGGGGCTGAACCTCCTGCTCGGCTACACCGGCCTGCTTTCCTTCGGCCAGGCGACGTTCTTCGGCTCGGCGGCCTACGTCGCGGGCTGGCTCCTCAAGCACTACGCCATCAATGTCTTTCTCGCGCTCGGTATCGGCACCGGCGTCGGCGCGCTCTCCGCCCTGCTCGTCGGTTACCTCTGCGTGCAGCGCTCGGGCCTGTACTTCATCATGCTCACGTTCGCGCTGAACCAGCTTTTCTTCTTCATCGCCTACCAGTGGACCAGCGTTACCGGCGGCGAGGACGGCATGCCCGGCGTCCCGCGCCCGGCGTTCCTCGGCATCGACTTCAAGGACCCGATGAACTACTACGTTTTCGTCGCGCTCCTGTTCCTCGCTTCGCTCTGGGTGATGCGGCGCGTGGTCGAGTCTCCATTCGGCAAGATACTGCAGGCGATCCGGGAAAACGAGGTGCGCGCCACGGCGGTGGGCTACAACGCGCCGCGCTTCAAGCTGGCGGCGTTCGTGATCGGCGGCGCGTTCTCTGGCCTCGCCGGCGTGCTCTACGCCATGCTCTTCGGCATCGTGCCGCTGGAGGCGATCGGCTTCGTCGCCTCGGGCAACGTGGTGTTCGCCACGCTGATCGGCGGCTCGGGCTCGCTTTACGGGCCGGTCATCGGCTCGTTCGTCTTCATCTGGCTGTCGGAATCCATGAGCGTGGTCTGGGAGCGCTGGCCGCTGCTCCTCGGCGTGGCGTTCGTGATCGTGGTGCTGTTCTTTCGCGGCGGCGTGGTCGAAGCGTGGTCGAGATTCTGGCGATGGCAATCCTCCAGACAGAGAGCCTGAGCAAGTCCTTCGGCGCTCTCGCGGCCGTGAAAGACGTGAGCCTCGCGATCGAGACGGGCAGCCTGCACTCGATCATCGGCCCGAACGGCGCGGGCAAGACCACGCTTTTCAACCTGCTCACCGGGACTTTCCCGCCGAGCTCTGGAAGAATTCTTCTCGACGGCAAAGACATTACGGGTACCCCGGCGCATCAGGTCGCGCACCTCGGCCTTGCGCGCTCTTTCCAACGCACGAACGTGTTTCCCGCGTTCTCGCTGCTCGATAACGCCTGGATTGCCGCGTTCGCTACCGGGCCGTCTTGGAAAGGAATGTCCTACAAGAACCCCGCTTCCTATCCCGATGCCGGCGATCGCGCCCGCCAGGCGCTCTCCGACGTAGGTTTAGAGAACAAATCCCTTCAATTGGCCCGCGAGATCTCGCACGGCGAGCAGCGCCAGCTCGAGCTCGCCATCGCGCTCGCTGCCGCGCCGCGCGTGCTGCTGCTCGACGAGCCCGCCGCCGGGCTTTCGCCCGAGGAGACGCGCCGGATGGTGGCGCTGGTACGCGCGCTCAAGGGCCGCTATACGATCGTTCTCATCGAGCACAAGATCGACATCATCATGAGCGTTTCGGATCGCATTTCGGTGATGCACTTCGGCTCGCTCATCGCCGAGGGTACGGCGGAGGAGATCCAGCGCAACGCCGAGGTGCGCCGCGCCTATCTGGGAGGCATGGCGGCGTGATTCTCGACGTCAGCAACATCGACAGCTTCTACGGACTGGGCCACATTCTCCACGGCCTGTCGCTCAGCGTGGCGCCGGGCGAAGTCGTGGCGCTCCTGGGACGCAACGGCGCCGGCAAGACCACCACGCTTCGCTCCATCGCCGGCCTCACGCCGCCCCGTTCGGGCGAGATCCGCTACCAGGGCAGGAACATCGCCGGTTTGAAACCGAATGAAGTTTCACGCTTGGGCATCGCCCTCGTCCCCGAGACGCGCGACATCTTCAGCTTTCTCACGGCGAGGGAAAACCTGGCCATCGCGGAGCGCAAAGCCTCGCGCTGGCAGATCGACACCGTTCTCGAGCGCTTCCCCGGCCTCAAGGACCGGATGGGGCACAAGGGGCGCGAGCTTTCCGGCGGCGAGCAGCAGATGCTCGCAATCGCCCGCGCGCTCCTCACCGGCCCCGAGCTCTTGCTGCTCGACGAGCCCTCGCAGGGCCTCGCACCGCTCGTGGTGACCGCGGTGATGAACACCATCGAGGAGCTGAAGAAGGAGCGGGTGAGCATGCTCCTCGTTGAGCAGAACGCCGAGATGGCGCTGCGCCTCGCCGACCGCGTCTACGTCATCGATCACGGCACGGTGGTCTTCGAGGGCACGCCCGTCGCGCTGCGCGCCGACCGGCAGGTCACGATGACCTATTTGGGCGTCGGCGGCTGACGCAGCCGGGTGCCGTAGCCTCTGAGCTGCTCGGCAAAGCCCGCTGATAGCGGCACCAGCATCGCGTCGCTGTTTGCGTTCATGCCGACGAGCACGCGCGCCCCGGACGCCGGCACTTCCGCTTTGCAGGTAGTCCAATGCCGGCTGGAGATGTGCACCGTCAGCGTGGCGTTCGGCGCGTCGGGTCCCTTGAAGACCTCGACGACGCGCACGGTAATGATGTCCACCGGCTTCTCGCGATCCCTTTCGACGGCTGTGACGTCGCCCGCGAAGAGCGCGACTGACCACTGATACCAGCCCTGCGGTGGCGTCTTGGTGGCAAACAGGCAAGCGTGCGCCGCGCCGCTCGTGAGGAGGAGGATCGCGATGGCGATTCGCCGGCTGGTCACGGAAGGCAACCTAACACGAAACACAATAGTCTCATCGGCAATGGACCCGGCATCGGTCGCTCTTGCTTCGCTCGTGTGCGATAAGTCGGGGCCAGGGTCGAAACTCGTTTTACATATTCGCACCCTGACCCCGAATTCGAAACGCGCTAGGGCGCCTCGCGCCCGTCCGACGGTCCCTTGAGCTCCACGGTATTGCCTTCCGGGTCGGTCACATAGATCGAGACGCCGTTGCCTTCGGCGCCGAAGCGGTTCCCGACGTCGCCGACCGCGACGCCATGCTTGCGCAGGTAGTTGAGAATATCTTTCTCGTCGAACGGCTCGACCCGCAGGCAAAGGTGGTCCATGTTTCGGCCTTGCCTGCCGGGCCCTGCGCCTCCCGCCTTGCCCAGCGGCCCCGCAACTTCCACTAGGTCGATCATTGCCGTTCCGACCCGCAGGTGCGACATCCCGTATTCCGGCCGATAGGCGACGTGGGTTGCGCCGAGGACGTCGCAGTAGAAGCGTCGCATGGCCGCGATGTCCTTGACGCGCAGCACGACGTGGTCAATTCCGCGAACCTTCAGCATTTGCCCTGCCCATTGTGTGAGTGCCGGCAAGTACTAGTCAAACCAGGATGAAGTCCTTGTTCTTGTAGCCCCGGCTCAGCCGGCAGACCTCGTAGCCCTCGCGCTGGCCGTCGTCGTTGGTGTTTCCCTCGATGGTGGTAAAAAGGTCTGGCCGCGCCTCGGCCACGAAGCCCGTGTGCGTCCAGTCGGTCGGCGTCCTGCGAACGAGGAAAATCGCGCCCGCGCGCAGCGCGGCGCGACCGTCTTCCGCGACGAGAATGTTCTTCGCCCTCGCCTGCGCGGCGAGCTCATCGCAGGAGACCGATCCTGCGATCGGCATCGGCACGCGCGCCACGGCCGCGGCCTGCGCAAGGACGAAGCTCACGAAGCCCGCGCACCAGGGCTGCCCTTCGACGCCCTTCATATAGAGACGCACCCACGGACCGCGGTTCGGCCCGCCCACCTCGCGCGGATGTTGCGCGAGGTGCGCGCTGGCGCACATGAGAACCGCGGTCGCGAGGCGCGATGGCTTGCGCTTGCGCCAGCGAAGCGCGCTCGCCATCGGCTCCACCAGCCTCGCAAAGGTGCGCGCACCCACGCGGCCGGTCGTCCGCAGTCGGTGCGCGCGCTGAAAGCGCATGACGGCGTCCTCGGTGACGCCGCCGAAGTCACCATCGATCGACACGCCGTAGCCGCGCAAGTTGAGCCATTCTTGCACTCGCCTGACAGCGGCGCCCTTGTTGCCACGACCGACCTCGCGCTCGAGCTCGAGTTCCCGGTTTGCCGACACTTTGCCGGAATTTTGCCCGAATCTCTGCGGTCCCAGCGCAAGTAGAATCCAGCCATGGCTCGGCGCAAAAAAATCTGGAGAATCGTCCGTTACGCGGCGCTCGCGCTCGTACTCCTGGCCGCCGGCTTCACGCTGTATCTCGATATCCGCGTGCGCAACGAGTTCGAGGGCCGGCGCTTTGCGTTGCCGGCGCGCATCTACGCGCGGCCGCTCGAGCTGCACGCGGGACTGCGCATCACGCAAGCCGACGTCGTCGAAGAGCTGCGCCAACTGGGCTATCGCGAGGCGCCGCCGGAGGGCGAATCCGGATGGTTCGCGACGAGCGGAGATTCGCTTGAGATCGCCCTGAGGCCTTTCGTATTCTGGGACGGTCGCCAGCCGGCAAAGCGGATAAGCGTGGCGTTCGATAGCGGCAAAGTGGCCGTATTGCGCGATGCGAACGGCGCCGAGCTGCCGCTCGCGCGGCTTGAGCCACTGGCGATCGGCGGCATCTATCCGGCCGGCAACGAGGACCGCGTGCTGGTGCGCCTCACCGATGTGCCGAAGCACTTCATCCAGACGCTGGTTGCGGTCGAGGATCGCAATTTCTACTCACACGCCGGATTCGACGTGCGCGGGCTGGCGCGGGCGGGCCGTAGCCTTTTCACCGACCGCGTGCAGGGGGGCAGCACGATCACCCAGCAGCTCGTCAAGAACTTCTTCCTCACGCCGGAGCGGACCGTCCGACGCAAGCTCACCGAGCTAGTCATGGCCGTGCTGCTCGAGCTGCACTACGGCAAGGACGAGATTCTCGAGACTTACCTCAACGAGATCTACTTCGGGCAGGACCGCGACCGCGCCATCCACGGTGTCGGGCTGGCTGCGCAGTTCTACTTCGGCAAGGAGGTCCAGCACCTCAATCCAGCCGAGTCGGCGCTCCTCGTCGGCATGGTCCGCGGGCCGGCGCACTACGACCCGCACCGCCACGCCCAGCGCGCGCTCGAGCGGCGCAACTTCGTGCTGCGCGAGGTGCGCGACGAGAAAGGCATCACGCCCGAGGAGTATGCCCAGGCGCGCGCGAGCCCGCTCAACGTAAGCAAGAAGACCGGCATGGGCACGACGCCGTATCCGGCCTTCCTACAGCTCGTGCACCGGCAGCTGCGCCGCGACTACGACGAAGCCGACCTGCGCACCGAGGGCCTGCGCATCTTCACCACGCTCGACCCGCGCGTGCAGCAAGCGGCCGAGAACGCGCTCGCGAAACGCCTCGCGCAATTCGACAAGGAACGCCGCTTTAATCGCGAGCCGGGGCTCGAAGGCGCGGTCGTCGTGAGCGACCCGCAGACCGGCGAGATCCAGGCGCTGGTCGGCGGCCGCGATCCGCGCTTCCGCGGCTACAACCGCGCGCTCGACGCCTCGCGCCCGATCGGCTCGCTGCTGAAGCCGGCGATCTATCTCACCGCTTTGAGCGAGCCTTCCAAGTACACGCTTCTTACCCCGATCGACGATGGTCCGTTCATCTGGAAGAGCCGCGGGGCGCCCGACTGGCAGCCGGCGAACTACGACAAGAAGTTTCACGGCATGGTGCCGTTGCGCACCGCGCTTGCGCAGTCCTACAACGCCGCAGCCGCACGTCTGGGCACCGAGATCGGCATCGAGCGCGTTCTGGACAATGTACGGCGTCTCGGCGTCGAGCGCCCGATGCGGCCGTTCGCTTCGACCCTTCTTGGCGCAATCGAGCTCAGCCCGCTCGAGGTCGCGCAGATGTACCAGACCATTGCGAGCGGTGGGTTTCGCTCGCCGCTGCGCGGGATCCGCGAGGTCACGACGCAGGAAGGGCGCCCGCTTACCCGCTACCCGCTCGCGGTCGAGCAGGTCTTCGCGCCGGAGCCGATCTACCTCCTCGCCGCAGCACTGCAGGACGTGGTGCGCGAAGGAACGGCGCAAAGCCTGAGCAGGTTCCTGCCCCAGGACCTCGCGGTCGCCGGCAAGACAGGCACCACGGATGAGCAGCGGGACGCCTGGTTCGCCGGGTTCAGCGGCGACCGGCTCGCCATCGTCTGGGTGGGCTACGACGACAACCGCGCCGCGCGCCTGTCCGGCTCGACCGCCGCGCTTCCCATCTGGGGCGACATGATGGCCGCGCTCGGCCCCGAGCCGCTGGCGCTGGCCAAACCCGAGCGCGTCGAGCTGGTCTGGATCGACCCGCAGACGGGCTTGCGCGGCGGCACGAGCTGCCCCGGCGCCACCGAGGTTCCTTTCGTGCAAGGGTCCGCGCCGCAAGAGCGCGCGCCCTGCTCCGGTACCGTGGATGCTGCCGTCGAGGCGGTCGAGCAGACGGTGCAGAAAGCGAAGAGTTGGCTCGAGCGTCTGTTGGGACGATGAGAAAGCTCTTATGGGTTCTCCTTTTGCTTGGGGGCTGCGCGACTCCACCCGCGCCACCCGAGACGCGTCCCGAGCCGCCGCCGGCCGCTCCGGCGCCGCCACCCGCCAAGGAGAACATCGCAATCGCGGGCCTCATGGAGACCGCGCGCGCCGATGCCGCGTCGGGCAACCTCGCCGGCGCCGCTGCATCTCTCGAGCGCGCGCTGCGAATCGAACCACGCAATCCTCGCCTTTGGCACGAGCTCGCGCGCGTGCGCCTGAAGCAGGGCCAGTTCGCGCAAGCCGAAAACGTCGCCGCGCGCTCCAATTCCTGGGCGGGCGACGACCGCGCGCTGCGCGCGGAGAACTGGCGGCTGATCGCCGAGTCTCGCAGTGCGCGCGGGGACACGGACGGCGCCAAAGCCGCCCTGGAAGCTGCCGCCCGATAGAATTAGTCGTGAGCGCGGATTTCCACGCGCAGCTTGAAGTGCTGCGGCCCTACTTGCTGCGCTACGCCGCCGTGGAGCTGCGCAACCGCGAGGTCGCCGAGGACTGCGTGCAGGAGGCTCTGGTCGCCGCGCTGGCAGCGCCCGCGAGCTTCGAAGGCCGTTCCAACTTGCGCACCTGGCTCACCGGGATCCTGAAGCACAAGATCGTCGACGCCATACGCCGCCAGAGCCGCGAGCGGCCGGTCGAGGGGCTGGAGGAGGACATGGGCGACCTGGATGCGCTCTTCGACGACACTGGGCACTGGGCCGATCGGCCACAGCCCTGGGACGACCCGGACGCCGCGCTCCACCAGAAGCAGTTCCTGGCCGCGCTGGAGGCCTGTCTCGGCGGGCTGCCGCCGCGCACTGCACAGGTTTTCATGCTGCGCGAGCACCTCGGCCTGGAAACGGCCGAGATCTGCAAGGAGCTCGGCCTGACCTCGACCAATTGCTGGGTGCTCCTTTATCGTGCGCGCATGTTGTTGCGCAAATGCCTGGAGAAGAACTGGTTTCGCAGATGAACCTGTCCTGCAAGGAAGCGAGCCGGCTGATGTCGCAGGCCGAGGACCGGAAGCTGTCGCAGGGCGAGCGCGTGATGCTCACGGCGCACCTTGCCGTCTGCCGGGCGTGCCGCGCGGCAGCGGACCAGTTCCAGCATCTGCGCCGCGCGCTGCGCCGGTTGTTCGACGAGCCTAGATAACCTTCGTTTCCTCGACCTGCATGTGGGTGCGGGCCGACAGCTCGTGCACCACTACGCCCTCCATTGCATCCATGTCGGCTTCCCATGGCGCGCGCTCGATCATCTGCCGGGTATCTCGCATCCCGGCGTTCCAGCGCGCCCGGATGCCGGCGGGCGAAAAATCGATGTCCTTGAAATAATCCTCGCTGTCGAGCGTCGGCGCGAGCAGCCGCACGACATGCATCGTGGTGCCGCAGCCCCAAGAGCTCAGCTCGCGGATCTCGGGACTGCTTCGGTCTTTCTCGGGAAGCCTGGCCGCCAGCTCGCGGATCACGTGGCGCAACCGGTGGATCTGCTTCTGGCGCGCGATGTGGCTGTCGGCGCGGCTCGCGTACTGGATGTCCTTCTGCCGCCCCATCACTTCCCAGATCGATTGGGGCTCGGGGCCGGTGGGCTGCCACACGTTCACGCCAAAAATCACCGAGTCGCGCCGCGGCTTGTCGTCGAGCACGGCCTCGATCGGCGTATTGGAGTACACGCCACCGTCCCAATACGGCTCGCCGTCGATGCGGATTGCCGGAAACGCCGGCGGCAGCGCGCCAGAAGCCATCACATGCTCGAGGCCCACGCGCTCGTCGCGGCTGTCGAAATAGCGCATGCGGCTGTTGCGCACGTTCACCGCGCCGACGGTCAGCCGCGGTGCTTTTGAATTCAGAAGATTCGGATCCAGCAGAGATCCCAGGGTTTCGCGCAGCGGCGCGGTGCTGTAGTACGAAGCTTCGTCCAGCCCTACGCGTGCCTGCACGCCGCCCCAGGGGAGCGGCCGCGGAACGAAGAACGCCGGGATCCCGCGCGTGAAGGTGAAGAGGCTCGCGAACGGCGAATCCTGCTCGACGCGCCTCCAGAACTCGCGCAGCCGGGGCAGGCGGTTCTGCGGCGCGTTGCCAGCGATCAGCGCCGCGTTGATGGCGCCAATCGAAGTGCCGATTACCCAGTCGGGCTCGATGCCGGCGCCGCAGAGCGCCTCGTACACGCCAGCCTGGTAGGCCCCGAGCGCGCCTCCGCCCTGAAGCACGAGCACGATCTGGCCTTTCGCTTGCGGTCCGACTCGAGCAGGATGAGGAGCGTTCACGGTGTTCCTCCCTTCAAGTTGGGCTCTATTGTGCCCTGATGGTGGAAGTGATCGAAGCGATCACGCTGCTCGCGGCCGCGAACTCCTTGTCCCGGTCGCGGATGCCGTGGCGCGCGGCAATCCATTCAAAGTCGGTATAGATGGCCCACACCTGGCCGCTCCCGTCCTGGGTCACGAGCAACCGCACCGGCCAGTCCAGTCCGGCTTCGGGTTTGGCGGTGATGAAGTGCGAGCCCAGGCCGGGATTACCGAAGATGAGGAGCGTTGAGGGGCGGAGCTCGATGCCCGCTGCCGCGGCGAGCTTGGATTGATCGATGTCCGCGAAATAGGTGATTCCTTTCGCCGCGATGTCGGCCTTGATGCGATGGATTGTTTCCTTCATAGGGTAGGCGCTCTTCACGCGGATCACGCCGTCGTTCTGCGCGGCGACGGGCGACGCGAGGACAGCGAATGCGGCGACTACTGAACTAAACACGCTCAAAATGCTACGCATGGCGAAGCTCCTTAGTGGAGGGGTAGGTAGTAAAGCGAAGGCTGAGAACGGCGGCAGCCGCAAGCGCGACGGCGATCCCGGCGACGCAGGCGCCCCAGCCGACGCGGTCGAAAAGCTGTCCGAGCACTGCCGCGCCGGCAAGGCCGCCGAGGAAATAGCTGGCGAGATAGAGCCCGCTCGCCGAGCCTCGATCGCCGGTCGCTGCACGGCCGACGAATCCGGTGGCGGTGGCTTGGGCGAAGAACGTGCCCACGCCGACGAGGGCCAGGCCGGCAATTACGAAAACAAGACTCTCGGCAAGAAGAAGCGGCAAACCGGCGCCGGCAACGGCGAGAGCCGCCCACATTGTCGGCTGCACGCCGAAGCGCGCCACCGCACGGCCGGCGAGCGGCGTGGTGAAGATCGACGGGAGGAAGACGAAGTACACGAAGCCGAGCGCCATCATCCCGAGCGCGAGCGGCTCGCGCACCAGCACGAAGTTTACGTAGCTGAAGGTGCCGATGAAGGCGAACAGGATCAGGAAGCCGACCGCGAACGCGGCGCGCAGGCGCGCATTGGCGAAATGCTGCCGCCAGGAAATTTCGCCCGGCATCGGCGCTGGCGCGGTGCGCGCGAGGCTCGCCCATACGAGAGCGGCGCCCGCCAGGTTCAAAGCCGAAAACAGATAGAAGTTCCCGGCGAGGCCGAGGTGATCCACGGCGGCGGCGGCTATCAGCCGGCCGAACAGGTTGCTCGCCACGTTGCCGGTAATGTAGGCGGCGAACGCGCCGGCGGTCTCGGCGGCGCTGCACTGCTCGGCGAGATACGACAGCGTCAGCGCGAACGCGCTCGCCATGAACACGCCCTGCAGGATCCTCAGCGTCGAAAACACGGCGAGATCGGGTGCCACCGCGAGCAGCGCCGTGGGGATCGAGAGCGCCGCGAGGCTCAGCATCACGCCGAGCCGCCGGTCGACGCGGCGGCTGAAGAACGCCACGCCCAGGCTGCCGAGCGCCATGCCGAGCGTCGCCGCGTTGACCGCGAGGCCGATCGCAGCCGGGCCTACGCCGTAGGCCGCGGCGAGCGAGGGCAGGATCGCCTGCGTCGCGAACAGGTCGACGAGCGTGAGGAACGCCGTCGACCCGATCACGAGGGAGCGCGTGAGCGCCTTGGCCATCACATCATCTTCTCGTCGTGCTTCTTGTCCGCGGTCGGGAAGATATCGACCGAGATCAGCTTCGAGGTGGCCTTGCCGTGGTTCTGCCACCAGTGCGAGGTGCCCTTCGCTTCGGGAGCGACGTCGCCCGCCTTGTGCACGATCGGCACGGCGCAGTTGCTCGCGTACTCGATGATCTCGCCGGACACGATGTAGATCATCGCCGGGCGCGCGTCGTGGCTGTGCCAGGGCACGATGCCGCCGGGCTTCACCTCGAGCTCGCGCAGGCGGAAGAGGTGGCCGGGCAGCGCAACGGCTTCCTTCGAGAGGTCGGTCGAGGCGCGCACCTTGTCGGTGACGTCCTTCGGTCCGTAGTTCACCATCTTCTGGCCCTGGCCGTCCGGCACGCGCTTGTCCGCCGGGCACTCGCCGGCGTTGGCCGAAACCGAGAACGCCGCGGCCACGGCTGCTGCAATGTAGATCGCTTTCATAGGTGTCTCCCTAAGGGGTTAGTGGGCAGTCCAACCGCCCTCAATCGGCAGCACTGCGCCGGTGATCGAGGCGGCTTCGTTCGAGCAGAGGAAGGCGGTCAGCGCCGCGACCTCCTCCACGGTTACGAACTTCTTGGTCGGCTGTGCGGCGAGCAGCACGTCGCGGATGACCGCTTCCTTGCTGATGCCGCGTGCTTTCGCGGTGTCCGGGATCTGCTTCTCCACGAGCGGCGTGAGCACGTAGCCGGGGCACACCGCGTTCACGGTGATGCCCTGCTCCGCGACTTCGAGCGCCACGGTCTTGGTGAAGCCGGCGACGCCGTGCTTTGCCGCGACGTAGGCCGACTTGAACGGGCTCGCGACGAGCGCGTGCGCGGAGGCGATGTTGACGATGCGGCCCCAGCCTCTCTTCTTCATCGCAGGCAGAGCGGCGTGCACCGTATGGAATGCGGCCGACAGGTTGATGGCGAGGATCGCGTCCCATTTGGCGACCGGGAAGTCGTCCACCGGCGCGACGTGCTGGATGCCGGCGTTGTTGACCAGGATGTCGATCGCGCCAAATTCGGCGATCGCGGCCTTCATCATTGCGGCGATCGCGTCCGGCTTCGACATGTCCGCTGCGTCGTAGACGACAGCAACGCGGTTCTTCTCGGAAAGCTCTTTGCGCAGCTGCTCGATATCCTTCGCATCACCGAGGCCGTTCAGGACGACGTTCGCGCCGCCGGCCGCAAGGCGCGTGGCGATGCCCAGGCCGATGCCGGAAGTTGAGCCGGTGACAAGTGCAGTCTTGCCTTTAAACATTGCGCACTCCCCTTGATTGACGCAGCGTGAGTCGGGGTTGGGCGGAATTGCTTACACGTAAGGGCCTGGGCCTCCTGCGCGACCAAGGCGCCCATGACTCCATCGATCGTGATCGTCGGCGGCGGCTTCGCCGGCACTACCCTTGCGCGCGAGCTGCAGCGCGCGCTACCGCGCGGCGCGTCGCTCACGCTGATTTCAGAAGAGAGCTACACCACCTTTAACCCGATGCTTGCGGAGGCGGTCGGTGCCGCGATCTTTCCCGAGCACGCGGTCGCGCCGATTCGCGCGATGCTCTCTCCGGCTACGCGGTTCGTGATGGCGACAGTCAAGAGGATCAACACCCGGGAAAAGAGTCTGAACTGCGATACCTTGGCCGGGCCGCGCACCCTGGCCTACGACCACCTGGTACTCGCCTTCGGCAACCGGGCGCGTCTCGACCTGGTGCCCGGCATGGCGCAGCATGCGCTGCCGCTAAAAACGGTCGGGGACGCACTGCATATAAGGAACGTGGTGCTGCGTCGCGCGGCGCGGATTGAGCTCGAGTCCGACCCGGTCGTTCGCCGCCGCCTGGGGCGCTTCATTGTCGTGGGCGGCGGCTTCTCCGGCGTCGAGGTGGCCGGCAGCCTTGCCGACTGCCTCGCTTCCATCAAGCGCTACTACCCGCGAATCGAGCCCGGTGAGCTTGGCATCACGCTGCTGCACGACATCGACCGGCTGCTCCCCGAGCTGCCCGCGCGGCTTGGTCTCTCCGCAATGAGATCTCTGGAAGCGCGTACCGTGGAAGTCCGGCTTGGCGCCCGCGTCGCCGAGGTCACCGAGCTGGGCGTTCGGCTTTCAGATGGGCCCTTCGTTTCCGGAGCCACGGTGATCTGCACCATCGGCACCCGGCCGAACACGCTCGTGGGGAGCCTGGAAGTGCCAAAGGAACGCGGCAGGATCGTCGTCGCGCCGGATCTGTCGGTCCCCGGACACAAGGGAGTATGGGCGCTCGGCGACTGCGCCCTCGTTCCGACCAACGGCGGCTTCGCGCCGCCGACCGCGCAGTTCGCGGTCCAGGAAGCCAAGCACCTCGCTTCCAATCTGTTTTTCGCGGTTTCTGATCAGAAAACCAAACCTTTCGCCTACCGCTCCCGCGGCATGATGGCCTCGGTCGGGCATCTCAAGGGCGTGGCCGAGGTGCTCGGCGTCCCCTTGAGCGGGCTTGCGGCCTGGTTGGTCTGGCGCGCTTACTACCTGTCGCGCATGCCCACCCTGGGCCGCAAGCTTCGCATCTTCGTCGAGTGGACGTGGGGAATGTTCTTCCCCACGGACGTCACGCATCTGCGCTTTACGCGGAGCTCCGAGCGGGACTCACCCGGCAGAAGCGGCTGAAGAGCCGCTCGTATACGCCGCCGAGCAGGCGGTCGAGCGATAGCAGCCCGGCGCCATGCACCATGGTGACCGCGAGCAGGATTCCCCACACGTAGTGCTGGTCGAGGCCAGCGCCTTCGAGCTCGGGATACGAGATCACCGCCACGATGTTGAAGACGAACAGCGCTGCCGCGGCAAGCCGTGTGCCGAGACCGATGGCGAGGAACACCGGCAGCGTGAGCTCGGCCGCCGTGCCGAGGACCGCCGCGACGTATGGCGAGAGCAGCGGCACGTGGTACTCGTTGGTAAAGAGCAGGATCGTCGTGTCCCAGCTCTGGATCTTGACGAGGCCGGACTTGAAGAAGACTGCGGCGACCCAGAGGCGGACGACCAGGTCGACGAGGGCGGTGGCGCCGGGAAGGTTTTTCATAGTGTAGCTCCTTGTGTTAGCAAACCGTGGGTGACGAAACGGCCCATAGCCGCGGAAAGGTCGAGCGCGGGCTCGGCGGCGAGCGCGCCTTCGCACGCTTCGCCGAGCGCCATGCCGTCGCGTAGCGCTGCGAGCAGTGCAAACTCACCGGGCGTCGTTCTCAGAATCTCGATTTGCAGCTCGCGGCGCAGGACGACCAGCCAGTCGCCGCCGGCGTCGAGGTCGACGACGCCCGGCTGCTGCGCCTGG
>DASTPE010000084.1:0-12252 GCA_035762345.1 Burkholderiales bacterium | reverse complement strand
GCCGCGCGCGAGCACAAGGTGTGGGTGACCAACAATCCGGGCTGCAACGCAGTGGCGGTCGCCGAGCTCGCGTTTGGACAAATGATCGCGCTCGCGCGCCATACAGTGGCAGCCGACGGCGCGGTGAAGGACAACCGCTGGAGCGACTACCTGCGGTTCATCGGGCTTGAGCTCGCTGGCAAGACGATCGGTATCGTGGGCATGGGGAACATCGGCACGAGGGTGGCGCTCAGAGCCCGCGCCTTCGAAATGTCGTTGCTTGTCTGCGATCCGTACATTCCGGCGTCCCACGTCACTTCGCTGGGAGGCGAGTGGGTGGGCCTGGACGATCTTTTTGCCGGCTCCGATTTCGTGTCGCTGCACTGTCCGCTGAACGACGAGACGCGACACATGGTGGGCGAGCGCCAGTTCGCCTCGATGAAGAAGTCGGCCTATCTCGTCAATCTCGCAAGGGGAGGCGTGGTCGACGAGGATGCGCTCCATCGCGCCTTGAGCGAGCGGCGGATTGCGGGCGCGGCGATCGACGTCCTGGAAACCGAGCCGCCGCGCAGGAACCACCCGCTGCTCGCGCTCGACAACGTGCTCACTACGCCCCATACCGGCGGCTCGACGCGGGAGGCGCAGAAGCGCGGCGAGTGGGGGGCGGCCGAAGAGGTGGTGCGCGTCCTCGAGGGCAAGAAGCCCCGCAATCCGGTTGTTGCCGGGAACTAATCTTGCGTAAGCGGGCCCCATGCCTGTGGGCAAGGAGATCTACCGGGTAGGAATTACCGGGTCCTACGGGGGCCTTAACCTCGGCGACGAGGCCATTCTGCAGTCCATCATTACTCAGCTGCGGAAGGACGTCCCCAAAGTCGAGATCACGGTCTTTTCCCGCGACGCTGACGATACCAAGCGCCGCCACAGCGTCGAGCGAGCGGTGGCGGTGCGCGAGCTCTCGCGCGCCGAGGTGCTGCCCGAGGTCGAGCGTCTCGACCTTCTCATCCTGGGCGGCGGTGGCATCCTGTATGACGCCGATGCGCGCACCTACTTGCGCGAGGTGTCGCTTGCGCGCGAGAAACACGTGCCGGTCATGGCGTACGCGATCGGCGCGGGGCCGCTGAACCACGCCGCGGCGCAGGCCGCGGTGCGCGACAACCTCGCCGACGCCACGGTGGTCACGGTACGCGAGAAAAGCGCTCACCGCGTGCTCGAGGAGGCGGGACTGCACCGCGATGTGATCGTGACAGCAGATCCGGCGCTGCTTCTCAAGCCGGAGCCGCTGCCGCGGGGAATACTCAAGCACGAAGGGCTCGAAGGGCGTCGCCGGCTCATCGGCATGTCGGTGCGCGAGCCCGGCGTCGCTGCGCCCGACCTCGACGAGAAGGTGTACCACGCGCTGCTTGCCAACGCGGCCGATTTTATCGTCGACCGCTACGACGCGGACGTGGTATTCGTGCCGATGGAGCGCTCGGTGCTCGACACTCAGCACAGCCACGCGGTCATCGCAAAAATGCTGCGCGCGCAGCGGGCCACGGTACTGAAGGGCGAGTACACCTCCGGCCAGATGCTGTCGTTGATGGGCAAGTTCGACTTCGCGCTTGGCATGCGGCTGCACTTCCTCATGTTTGCCGCCATCCAGGGCACGCCGTTCGTCGCGCTGCCCTACGCCGGCAAGGTGAGTGGCTTTCTTGAGGCGCTCGGCCTGCCTGCGCCGCCGCTCAACCTTGTGAACGCCGGGAGGCTCATTGCCTACCTGGACGAGTCCTGGGACCGCCGCCGCTCGATGCGCACACAGATCGCGCAAGCGCTGCCGGCGCTGCAGGAGCGCGCAAGAGAAACGCATCGCATCCTCCTCGAGGTGCTGACGGGGCAAAGACTCGCGGATGCCCACGCTAAAGCGGCCTGACGGCGCGCAGCGCGTCGAACTGCCGCCTCGCCAGGCCGTGCTTGCCGGCGAGGCGGACGTGCTGGTCGTGGGCGGCGGGCCGGCAGGCTTGGGCGCGGCGCTCGGCGCGGCGCAGGCCGGCGTGCGCGTCATCCTCGCCGAGCGCTACGGGTTCCTCGGCGGCAATGCCACCGCGGCGCTAGTCATGCCGCTCATGTCGTTCCACACGCAGATGCCCACGCGCGAGCGCCGCGGCGCTGCGACCCTGCTGCCCACGGACCACGGCCCGGGCGAGCCGGTGGTCGGCGGCGTGCTGGCGAAGGTGCTCGCGCGCCTCGTGAGCGTCGGAGGCGCGATACCGCCCACGCTCGCCACCGGCTACGTCGTGCCCTTCGACCCCGAGTGGTTCAAGCTGGTGGCGCTCGACCTTCTCGACGAGGCCGGCGTGCAGCTTATTTTCCATGCCCTGGCGAGCGGAATCGTCGGTGAAGGCGTGGTCGGAGGAGTTGTTTTCGAGACGAAGTCCGGGCCGCTCGTCATCCGCGCGAAGGTGACGGTCGACTGCACCGGCGACGCCGATGTCGCGGTGCAGGCCGGCACGCCGACCAAGGTCGGCCGCGCCGACGGACTGGTGCAGCCGATGACGCTCATGTTCCGCATGGCGGAGTTCCAGCGCGCCGCGTTCGAGACCTATGTCAAGGAGCACCCGGGCGAATGGCGCGGCGTGCACGGGCTGTGGGATCTGGTGCGCCAGGCGACCGCCGCCGGCCAGCTCAAGCTCCCGCGCGAGGACATTCTCTTTTTCGCCACGCCGCACGAGGGCGAGGTGAGTGTCAACAGCACTCGCGTAACGCGCGTTCTCGGCACCGATGTCTGGGATCTTTCGTACGCCGAATGGATGAGCCGGCGGCAGATGCGCCAGATCGCGGAATTCCTGCGCCGCTACGTGCCCGGTTTCGAGAAGTCGTACGTGCTGCAGAGCGGAGTGAACGTCGGTGTGCGCGAGACGCGGCGTATCATCGGCGACTATCAGCTCACCGCCGCCGACGTCCTGTCGGCGCGCAAATTTGACGACGCCATCGCGCGCGGCGCATATCCGGTCGACATCCACAACCCGACGGGCAGCGGCACGGTGCTCAAGCGCCTGCCGCCCGGCGAGGCGTACGACATCCCGTTGCGTTGCCTGATGCCGAAGAACGCCGAAGGGCTCATCGTCGCCGGCCGCTGCATCTCCGGTACGCACGAGGCGCACTCCTCGTACCGCGTAATGCCGATCGTGATGGCGACCGGGCACGCCGCCGGAGTCGCCGCCGCGCTCGCCGCCAAGCGAAATGCGCGTCCACGGCAGATCGCGGTCGGCGAAGTCCAGCGCGAGCTTGTGCGCCAGGGCGCGAGCCTGCGCAAGGAGCTGCATGCAGCCAAGGCGGCGTGAGCCCTCATCGTGTCGTTGAAACCACGTGTCGTTGAAACCGCGACATCAGCAGCGCACATCTGTCTTCGTTAGCATTACGCAATGACCGGGGAGGCCGATCTCCGCATCGTCGCGGATACGATGCCGGCCGCAGCCGTGCGCTGCAGCCGCGACCAGCGTTTCCTCTGGGTCAACGCGCGCTACGCAAAATGGATCGGGCGCGCGGCGCCGGACATTGTCGGCCGCAGCCTTGTCGACATCATCGGCGAGGAAGCGCTGCGCGTCATCCAGCCCTCAATCGACCTTGTGCTGCAGGGCGAGCAGGCGCAATACGAGCGCCTTTCGCGCATGCCGGGGCTCGGCGAACGCTGGCTGAGCTGGATTTATACGCCGACGCGCGGCGCGCGCGGCGAGGTGAATGGATGGGTCGCAGTCGGGACCGACATCCACGACCGTAAGCTCGCCGAGGAAGCGCTGCGCCAGGAATACCAGAAGAAAGACGAGTTCCTCGCCGCCGTGGCGCATGAGCTGCGCAATCCCCTCGCCCCGATGCGAAACGCCGTCGCGATCCTGGCGCGCAAAGGTCCGCAGGATCCGGAAGTCGCCTGGAGCCAGAGCGTCATCGAGCGCCAGATCGACCAGCTCTCGCGGCTGATCGGCGACCTCGTCGATCTCGAGCGTCTCGCGCGCGGCAAGCTCGGTCTGCAGCGCGAGCGCGTCGCCCTGGAAGCCGTGGTCGACATGGCGCTCGAGAGCTCGCGTCCTCACGTGAATGCCGCCGGACACCGGCTCTCGGTGCTCATGCCTGCCGAGCCGGCCGTCATCGACGGCGATGCGGCGCGTCTCGCGCACGTGTTCGCCACGCTCGTAAAGAACGCCGCCAAGCACACTCCGCCCCGCGGCACCATTTCGTTCAGCACGGCGATCGAGCGCGGTGAAGCGGTGATCTCAGTGGAGGACAGCGGCGTGGGCTTCGAGCCCGCGGCGGCGGCACGCCTCTTCGAGCAAGCGGCGGGCGTCGGGTTGCGGCTCGCGCAGGGCATCGTGCAGTTGCACGGCGGGCGCATCGAGGCGCAAAGCGCGGGGCGCGGATCCGGAGCCGAGTTCATCGTGCGCTTGCCGCTAGCGCGCGGGACTCCGGTTGGGATCGCCGACGCGCGCGCCGCGGCGCGGCCGAGGCAGGTGCGCGTCGTGGTGGCCGACGACAACCGCGACGCCGCCGACTCGCTGCAGCGTATCCTGAGCCTCTTCGGTCATGAAGTGCGCGTGGCGTACGATGGCCCGGCCGCGATCCGGCTCGCCGAAGAGTTCAGGCCGCGCGTCGCGGTGCTCGATATCGGCATGCCGGGCACCAACGGCTACGAAGTGGCCCGCGCCTTGCGCGAGCGGCGCATCGCGCCGATGACGCTCGTTGCGTTGACGGGGTGGGGACAGGAAAGCGACCGCAGGCGCGCGATGGAGGCGGGCTTCGATTACCACCTGACCAAGCCGGTCGACCCTGAAGCGCTCAACCGGCTCTTCGCCGACGTGGCGAAAGATAACTAGTTAATGGTCCTCGAGGCGGGGGATGCTGTCCTCGGCCGGCCCGCCGGTGTCCGGGTCGATCCATTCGGAGATGCCAAGCTCGGATTCGGCTTCCTGCAGGCCGTCCTCGCGGTCGAAATCGCCGACCGTGGTGCCGCCGGCAAGGAGATCGGCTTCCGCTTCGGCCCGCGTCGCGAACGGGCCGCGCGCTTCCCTGCCTTTTGCTTCCCAGTAGTAGCCGTCCGGCCTCTTGAAGACGCGGCTCTGGATCGGCTGGTCGTCGATCGGCTCCTCGGGCGGGAGCTCCAGCTTCGAAATCGGCGTCGTCGAATCGCTCTTCTTCCTGCGCGGCATCGAAAGCATGTTACGCCAAAACCGGCGCGAGGAGTCAAGCGCGCCGCTTGATCTCGGCGGTCAGCAGCTTCTCGAGGTCTTGGCGTCCCTGCTGGTTGAGCGCGATCAGTTGCTTGACTTCGCCGCGGTGGGGTGCTTGCATTTCCATCATCTCCTCGTCGTGTCGCCGGAACTGCGTGATCACGCGCCGCGCGGCCACCGGGCCGTGCCCGAGCGAGCGCAAAGCCGCCTCGGCCGCGTCCAGCGCCGAGCCGAACGTTTCGCGCACTGCGGGGACGCCGAGGTCGAGGTACTCGTAGGCGTCGGTGCGGCTGTGCGCGCGCGCGATGATCGCGAGCTGCGGATAGCGGCGGCGCACCTGCCTTGCGGTGCGCAGCGCGGCCTCGCTGTCGTCGAGCGCGACGACGAGCAGCCTCGCGCGCGCGATGCCGGCGCGCTCGAGCACGTCCAGGCGCGTCGCGTCGCCGTAGTAAGCCGGGTTGCCGAAGCGGCGCACGAGCTCCACCTGGTTGGGATCGTGGTCGATAAGCGTGGCGCGGATGCGCAGGCCATTCAGCACGCGCGATACGACCTGCCCGAAGCGGCCAAACCCGGCGATGATGACCGGGTTGCCTTCGTCGACCACGTCGGGCTCCGCGGGCGCGATCCCGCGCGCGAGCGCCTTGTCGTAGAGGAGGAAGAGAAGCGGCGTGGCCAGCATCGAGACCGCGACCGCAGCGTTCAGAAGCGACAGCGTTGCCGGCGGCAGTAACGGGCCTGCGGCCGCGAACAGCACGAAAGCGAACTCGCCGACCTGCGCCAGCGCCACCGCGAACAGACCGGCGTCGGCGCGCCCGCAGTAGCCGAACAGGTTCGCGACCGGGTAGAGGATTGCCGCCTTCAGCGCGACGATGCCGAGGCCGATTCCGAGCACGAGCAGCGGCGCGCGCGCGAACAGGCCCAGGTCCACCGACATGCCGATCGCGATGAAGAATAGCCCGAGCAGCAGCCCCTTGAACGGCTCGATGTCCACCTCGAGCTCGTGGCGGAACTCGCTGTCGGCAAGGATCACGCCGGCGAGGAACGCGCCGAGCGCCATCGAAAATCCCGCGCCCTGCATGAGGAGCGCGATGCCGATTACGAGGAGCAGCGCCGCGGCGACGAACACCTCGCGCAGCCGGGTCCCGGCGATGACCCGCAGCGCCGGGCGCAGCAGGATGCGCCCGCCGGTGATGAGCGCGGCGATCATCCCGACGCCGACCGCCGCCGCGCGCCAGTCGAGTGCGCGCTCGCCTTCGGAGAGCAAGCCGACCACAAGCAGCATCGGGATCACCGCAAGATCCTGAAAGAGCAGCACCGAGAAGCCGGCCTGGCCGCCGGGCGTGGCGAGCAGATTCCTCTCCTGGAGCGTGGCAAGCGCAATCGCGGTCGAAGACATCGCGAACCCCATGCCGGCGATGAGCGCGAGCGCGAGCGGCTGCCCGAGCGCGAGAGCGATCGCCGCCACCGCGGCGGCGGTGACGAGCACCTGGACCGAGCCCATGCCGACGATCGGTCGGCGCAGCGTCCACAGCCGCCGCGGGTCGAGCTCGAGGCCGATGAGAAAGAGCAGCATCACTACGCCGAACTCGGCGAAGTGCAGCACCGTCTGCGGATCGCCGATGAGCCTGAATCCCCAGGGTCCGATTGCCATGCCCGCGGCGAGGTAGCCGAGCACAGAACTGAGCCCGAGCCGCTTGAAAAGCGGAACGGCGATCACGCCGGCCGCGAGGTAGGTGAGCGCCTGCCCGAGAAAATTCGTCTCCATGGTTAGAATCCTCTCATGGAGTCCAGGCCCGTCGACGCAGAACAATTCAAGGCGGGCATGCGCGCGCTTGCCGGCGCGGTGAACGTCATCACCAGCACCAGCGCAGGGCACCGCTACGGCATGACGGCGACCGCGGTGTGCTCGGCGACCGCCGACCCGCCGACGGTGCTCGTGTGCATCAACAAGCTCGCCACTACGCACGGCGCGGTGGCGAAGAGCAAGGCATTCTGCGTGAACGTGCTGCGCGCCGAGGACTGGGAGCTTTCGACGAGTTTCAGCGGCGCGCAGAGCGGAGAGAACCGCTTCAAGTCGCGCGACTGGACGCGCCTTGCGACGGGGTCGCCCGTGCTGATCGATGCGCTCGTGTCGTTCGATTGCCGCGTGGTGAAGCGGCTCTCGCACGGCACGCACACCATCTTCCTCGGCCAGGTGGAGCAGGTGCTGTTCGGCAAGAAGGGCAAGCCGCTGCTCTACTCGGAAGGCCAGTACGCCAAGCTCGCGTCGCTCACTCTGGGCGAACCGCTCCCTGAAGGCCTGGATTACTGGGGTTTCTAGACAAAAGCATCCGGGTCGTCGTCGCGGCGAACTTTATCGCCGTTGCCGCGCGCATGAGCCTGGTCACCTTTCTCGGCATCTACTTCGTGCGCCAGGCGGGCATCGACGTGGGCATGGTGGGGCTCGCGTTTCTTGCCGAGAGCCTGCTGCGCGGCGCCGTCGCACCGATGTTCGGCGCGCTCTCCGACCGCATCGGGCGGCGCATGCTTTTGATCGCCGCCGCGCTCGTCACGGCGGTTGTGCTGCCGTCGTTCCTCCTCGTGAGCGGGCCGGCATCGCTTTTCGCCTGGAGCGTGGCGATGGGACTCGCCGGCGCGATCAACATGCCGGTGGCGACTGCGCTACTGCTCGACCTTGCGCCTTCCGGGCGGCGGCAGTCGGTGCTCGCGGCGAACTACACCGCGATGAGCATCGCCTACACGCTCGGCGTCAGCCCTGCTGGCTATGTGGCCGAGCAAAGCTACGTTGCGCTCGCCGTTATCGCCTCGACGGGATACCTGCTGGTCGCGGCCCTCTACGCGCTCGCTTTCCGCGCTCCGCGCCCGGTCGAGCGGAATGAAGCCGGCATGCTGAGGGAAAGCGTCGCCGCATTCCGGGACCGCTCGTTCCTGCTGCTCGCCGCGCTCGCGTTCGTGTTTCCGCTTTCGATGGGGCTGGTGGTCGTCGCTTCACCGCTGTGGGGCGCCGACGCCGGCCTGGGCGAGGGCTACATCGGCCTCGTGCTCGGCGGAAACAGCCTCATCGTCGCGGCTCTCGCCGTGCCGCTCGCCGCGCGCATCGAGCCGCTCGGCCCATTCCGGCTTCTCGGGGCCGCGGCTTTCGTCGTCGCATGCGGCATCGCATGCTACGCCGTGGTGCCGGAAGCGGCGGCCGGTTATCTGGCGGGCACCGTGGTGTTCAGCTTTGGCGAGCTCGTCTTCAGCTCCGCGGTGCCCGCAGCGGTGGCGCGACTGGCGCCGGCGGGGAGGCGCGGCGCCTACCAGGGCGGATGGACGCTCATTGCTTCCTTCAGCATGGGAAGCGCGCTCTTCGTGAGCGGGCTGCTGCGCGACACGATCGGCTGGCGTGGCGCCTGGCTCGTGTTCGCGTCGATTATCGCTGCGGCGGCGCTGCTGCTTCTCGTTTTTCGCCGCGAGTTCCTAGAGCGGACGCGCGAGCGATAGCCCGAAGCCCCAGTCCGGGCTGCCGTCGGCGAGGCCGATGAGCCCGTAGAGCTGCGACCGCCATGGGCCTTCGAACCTGTGCGTCCAGAATCCCATCAGCTCGCGAATGCGCGAGCCGCCGGGCGCGACGCGCTGGCGGCCTTCGAGCAGGCCACCGATGCTGTCACGCGCGTCGAGCTTGTAGGTCGCCCCGAGGTTCGCGCTCCAGGCGTTCTCGAGCGGCAAACCGGGCGAGTCGCCCATCACGTGGTAGCCGACCCCGCCGAAGCCCGTCACACGCTCGAAGGTGCGATAGAGATCCAGCAGAAAAGCGAAGTCCGGTTCCCCGGTGCCGAGGCCTTTCGTTTCGTCCGCGGTCGGTAGCTTGATCTTGCCGGTGAGATCCATGCCGAGCGTCGTCGCGGGGTCGTAGTACGCGGAATACGCAGCGGAGAGCACGATATCGCCCAGGCCCGATGCCGAACCCGAGCGCACCGGCGCGCCGCTCGCCTGTCCGATGCCCGGGATGACGCCGGTATCTCCTCTCACGCTCAGCCAGGGAACCGTCGCCCGGTAGACCATGCGGCCGGTTTCGTAGCGGGCGGTCGCCTCGAGCGTGGTGATACGCGTATCGATGGTCGAGCCGTAATCGCCTTCACTGTAGTGAAAGCCGGCGCCCAGCCTGAGCTCGCCGTCCTGAGAATGCGCGCCGTGGACGAAGAGCATCCCGGCGCAAGCCGTGGCGATCGCTCCGCGCACGCTTATCTGCCCTTGCCAGCCCGCTCAGGCTTCTCCGGACGCTCCGGCTTTACGGGCCGTTCGGGCTTCTCCGGCCGGCTGGCTCGTTCCACCTGGGCCACCGGTTCGACGCCAGGCGCCTTGGGGTTGGCCTTATCCGAGCGCTTGACTTCGCCGAGCTTGAAGCCGAGTACCTGCGCGATTTCGCCCCAGCCCATGCCGCTGGCCCGCATATTGAGAATGCCCTCGTACGTGACGTTATCCACCGTTCCGCCCGTGAGCACGGACTTGAGCTCGGTCGGTGTGGCGTCTTTCCCGAGCGTGGCTTCGGCCAAGGCTAGGGCATTGTCGATGTTGCCGTAGCCCATCTTTTCGGTCTTCGGGGTAAACGACACTGTGGTCGTCCCTTCCGTGAGCTTCACTTCCTTGCCCTCGCGCAGGCCGGTGACGAGCGAAGTCGCGTTCTCCGTTGATCCCGCCAGCTCGGTGTAGCGCTGGATAAGCTGAGCCTCGCTTTGGGCCATTGCCGCGAGCGGCATGGCAAGTAGGAGCGCGAGCACATTCGTCCTGAGCATCGAGTACCTCCGGTAATGACGACAGATCCAATAATGCTATTAGAGGTGGCGTGAACGCACTACCTGTCGTGCGGGGGCGACAGCGTCTCCAAAAACGCCACCAAGTCCTTGATTTCAGCTTCCGTAAGCCTAAGCGGCCGCAGGATTTTTTCGCCGTCGGCGTGCACGCGCTCTTCGTTAAATTCTGAGTAATGCTTCACGACATCGCGTAGGCTGGCCAGACTACCGTCGTGCATGTAGGGCGCGGTGAGCGCCACGCTCCGTAGACCCGGAACGCGAAACTCGCCGAAGTTGCGGTGCTGCAGCTCCACGTGTCGCGTTCCGATCGCCGTCGAGCGGGCCGGGTCATCGTTGTAGCGACCGAGGAGATTGAGCGCGCTCGCCTTCAGCTTGCGGATGCCGGCGTAGCGCCCACCGTCGACCACGCCGGGCGCGACGAAGAACTTCACCCCGATGTCGGCGAACTCGCCGTTGGTGAAGTGCGCTCCGACGTGGCAGACCGAGCAATTGCCCTTGCCCACGAAGATCCTGAGACCGCGCTTTGCTGCCTCGGGGTACGCGCTGGGTTTCCCGCTTTCCAGAGCATCCCTGAAGTCGTCGAAAGGCGTGCGCGCGCTGACCAGCGTCTCCTGGAACGCGGCAAGCGCTTTCCCGACATCGACCAGCACGGTCGCATCGTCCCCGGGAACGGGATGCGCGAATGCGGCCTGGTACTCCTTGGGAAAGAGCTTGCGCACCACGCCGGCCACATGCTCGGCGCTCGCGTTCATCTCGCGCGGGTCGAGCAGCGGCCGCACGCTCTGCGCCCAGAGGCTGTCGTGTGCGCCGTCCCAGCCATACCAGCGGTAGAAGCGCGTATTGATGACGCTTGGCGTGTTGCGGTCGACTTGCTGCAAGCCGAACCCGCGCGGCCTGCCGTCCTGGAAGGCACGGAAGGGCACATGGCAGGTCGCGCACAGCACCGAGCCCGTGCCCGAAAGCCGCGGCTCGAAGAAGAGCTTCTCGCCAAAGGCGCTCGCCTCGCGCTTGCCGGAGACGCGGTTGCTCGGGTCGTTGCGCGCCGGCGGCGGCCACGGGCCGTGAGCGAGGATTCTGCGTTTTTCTTCTTCGGAAAATTCGGAAAAGACAATGCCGTGCGCCAAGCGCTCGGTCGTGCCGGCGGCGCGCAGCTCGAACACGAACTCCCATTTGCCGGGCATATGGAACATGAGCCCTTCGACGCGCCAGCGGCCCGGCCCGACCCGCTTCACCTCGGGCGTGTAGTTCATGCCGTGGCGGTGTTCCGGCATGTGCGCGTCGACTTTCAAGGATTCGGGGACCGCCCCCGACTTCGCGCACGCCGCGACCTCGAGTGAAAAGAATTTTCCGAGCTCCGGAGATGCTTGAAACGCGAGCACGTAGCGCGCCGACTCGAGGCGCGTGCCCTCCAGCGCCGGAACGCATGCGCCGGTGCCCCCGGCGAACGCTAATCCGGCCGCTGCAACAGCGAGCCGAAAACCGTTTCGCCGTTCTTCCATGCGATGCGCTCGCCGACGTCGCGCGGCAGGTCCGCGAGCCAGCGGCGCGACCATTCCGCGTGCTCGGGGATGTAGTGCCAGCGCTCGGGCGTGAAGGTGTCGGTGCCGACCATGAAACGGTCGGGGAACTGGAGGAACACGGCGCGCCACGAAGCGTCGACTTTGCCGCTGGCAGCGTGGTCGGTGCGGAACGCGAGGTCAGCCCAGAGATTCTGGTGCTTGCGCAGCATCTCGGCGACGCGCTCGGGGTGCTCGAAGCCTGCATGCGCCCAAAGGATGCGCGCCTGCGGCCACTGCCGGAAGAGGCGCTCCACCGCGTCCACATCGGAATGCGCGTGCAGAAATAAATTGTATTTCCTTGCCAATTCAACCATTCGGCGCGGCACCGGCAGGTCGGCGTCGGCCCCGTAGAGGTGGAATTCGCCAATGCCCACGTAGCGGTACTTCGCGAGCCGCTCTTCCAGATACGGAATCAGCGTCTCATCCCGAAACCAGGTGCCGATCTCGCCGCGCGAGCGGTACACGCGCAGCTCCGGGATGATCAGGTCCGGCGCGGCGGCGAACAGGCGCTGCTGGCCGTCGTCGCCCGAGCTCGAGATCAGCGCGCGCTTCACGCCCGCCTTGCGCAGGATCGCGATCGCGTCGGGCACCGGCACCACGTCCCACGCGTCGTGGCTGTAGTGCACGTGCGCATCGAAGATCGGCAGCTCGGCGGCGCGCGCGGTGGCAAACGCGAACAGCGCGAGTGCGAGGCAGGCGAGAAGTCGCATCGGGTGCCTCCTGTTG
>DASTPE010000083.1:0-11309 GCA_035762345.1 Burkholderiales bacterium | reverse complement strand
GGTTCTACGACTTCTTCGAAAAGCGCGCGGGCAGGTGGGCGATCGTGCGCCGTCAGCCGATCTACGAAAAGGATCGCATGGACCCCGTGGATCCCTCCGCGCGGATCAAGCTCGATCCCGACCTGCTTGGCTCGATTCCCGAGGGCTACCGCCACCTCGGGTACCTGCAGTCGAAGCTTGGGTTCAAGGTGAAGCGGGACCTCCCGCAGCTCAAGGGCGATGCGATAGCTCGCCTTTACCGTCACGGACGGGCCTGGCTCGACGGCGCGCCATCGCCATTTCCCCACGGGGAAGGTCCGGCGAAGACTCCCTAGTCGGACGCGCTGCGCTCTACGGCGCCGCGGCCGCGGATGAAGCCGGCGCGAGACGCGCGCTCGACATCCTGCGAAGCGAAGTGGACCGGGTCTGCAATTCCCTTGCAGAACTTGAACCGTCTTGGCTCGGCGGCGCAGCGTCGCCGTTGCCGGAGGCGGAGGGAAGCGCCTAGTCGTGGCGGGAAAATGCCCTAATATGCAGCCCTAGAATGGCCACCAAGCACGGCAGGCGCGCCGACGACATAAGCGCCGACGAGATAAAGCAGTTCTGGCACGACTTCTGCGAACGCCACAGCGTCGATGCGGCGACGCGCGCGCGCGGCGATGCCAGGATCGACGATGATCCCGAGTACTGGGCGGACCAGACGATGCCCCGCCTGCTCGACGCCGTCGCCACCTAGGGGTAACTAGGCCGATCTGTAGAGAAGCACCGCCTCGCGCTCCTCGCGCCAGGCGTCCTCGTCGGCGCGCGCAGCGGCGTCGAGGTCCTCGGGATTGGCGGCGACATCGTCCACCCATTGACGCAGCAGCGTTCCGCCATTGATCACGTCGATCGCGAGCCGCGTGTCGTATTCGTAAGGAAAGCCGCGCCACAGCTCGTACCCGGGGGCAAGGCTGCGCAGCGCTTTGAAGGCAAGCGCGACCAGCCGCCAAGGCTTGAACGTCTCCGGGGCGTAGTGCGGCGCTTCGACATGGATCTGCAGCCCGGCGCACAGCTTTCCGGCGTGCTTGTGAAAAGTCGGCTCGAACCAGCACGGCCGCAGCCGGCAGCCCGCGAGCCATTCGGGCGCGAGCGCACTCATCTTCTCGACGAGACTCTTCGAGTCCATGCCCGGCGCGCCCAGGATCTCCAGTGGCCGCGTGGTGCCGCGCCCCTCGGACAGCGTGCTGCCTTCGAGCATCACCGTGCCGGGGTAGCAGCGCGCCATGAAAAGATTCGGGGCGTTCGGGCTCGGGTTGACCCAGGCGCGGTTGCCAAGCGACCAGCCTTCGTTCGGCTTCCAGCCTTGCATCGAGACGACGCGGTAATCGACATCGAGCTTGAGCGCACGGACAAACCAGCTTCCGGCCTCCCCGAGCGTGAGGCCGTGGCGCATCGGCAGCGCGCCGGCGCCGACAAAGCTCTCCCAGCCCGCTCGCAGCTTAAGCCCCTCCACCGGGCGGCCGATCGGGTTCGGGCGATCGAGCACCCACACGCTTTTGCCGTGCCGCGCGGCGGCTTCCAGGACGTAGCGTAACGTGGTGAGAAAGGTGTAGACCCTGCAACCGAGATCCTGCAGGTCGACGAGCAAGACGTCGAACGCCTGCATCATCTGTTCGCTCGGACGGCGCACCGATCCGTACAGGCTGAAGACCGGGATGCCGAGCACCGGGTCGGTAAAGTCGGCGGACTCGATCATGTTGTCCTGCTTGTCGCCGCGCAGCCCGTGCTGCGGACCGAATGCGGCCACAAGCTTGATCCCCGCCGCCGCGAGCGCATCGAGCGAATGCGTGAGCTCGCGCGTGACCGAGGCAGGGTGCGCGAGCAGCGCGATGCGCCGGCCGGCGAGCGGCTTCGCGAGCGCCGGCTCCTCGAGCAGCCGGTCGATGCCGAACTTCATCGCGCGGCCTCAGCGAGCGTCAAGGCGAACGCATCCCGGTGGTGGAAATCCGGCTTGCCCGGGGCGTGCCTGAGCGCCCAGTAGGAAAGCGCTCCGCTGTTCTCCTCTATAACGGCGGCGAGGCCGATAACCAGCGTTTGCCCATGGGGAACGGCGATGGATGCCGACAATCGCAGCGCTCCGGAAGCGGCTCGCACAACTATTCCGGGAGACAAGGAAGGGTCATCGAGTAGTCGCCCTTCCCGGTAACGCGTGAAGTCGTACGCGGCCCACTCCCCCGAGGGCGACAGGTTGAACTCCCGGTAGCCGGGAGCGCCGAAACGCGCGATGAAGATCTCGCAGCAGGTGTGCCGCCAAAGTCCCTCGACGACGCTCTGTGGCCGCGGCGGGGGAATGCGTACGCGGTCGATGTTCCCGTCGAGCACGAAGGCGACTTGCAGCCCGCCGGCGGCGGTGCGCGATACGCTCGCCTCGATTCCGCGCAGCGCGTCGCAGGCGGCGTCGGGATGGCGCTCGAGCGCGGCGGACGGCATGGCCGCGCGAGCCTATCATGCGGGCCGTGAAAGGGCTGGGAGCGATCGCAGTCGCGGCTTTGGCGGCATGGACGTTTCTCGCTCCGGCGGCCGGCGCGTGGGCATTCGCCGCCGCGGAGTTTCTGTTTCTCGCCTGGCTTGCGCGCGTGCTGCGAAGCGAAGCGGCTCGCCCGGAACTCCTCCGCGAGTGCGCATCCGCGCTCGCCGCCACCGGCCTCGCCAGCTTGGTGCTGGTCGCGTGGCTCACGTACAAGCTTCAGTGGCTGCAGGCGATCCTGATCGGCGTAATGCTGTTTGCGGTCGGCGCGCTCACTCGGCGCGCGCTGCGCAAGCTTTCAGTCGAGCAGCCAGAAAGCCGCCGCGAAGGCGGGCGGGACAAATAGGCAGAAGTTCACCACCGCGCGGATGCGCGCGCGGTCGGTGGGCTCGAATTCCGGTGCCCGGTGCCTTAGCGAGGCGCGCTCCTCGACCGCCTTCTTCACCATGATGTACTCGATGATGATGAGAAAGGCGGCGATCCCGAGGCCGACGAGGAACCCGTTCATGGCGGGGTGCATGGGCGATTTACTCTAGCGGATTGCCGATAGCCGGGCAAACAGCCGCTTCATCGCAGCCACCCGAGCGACATAGGCGCGCGGGTCGTGATCGCCGCAGCGCTGGCCGGGCGTGAGCTTGAAGCCGCGCCGCGCGTATGCCTCGCCGGCACCCGCGCCGCAAAGGTGCATGAATGCCGCAAGCTCCTGCTTTTGCTCCTGCGTGGCGGCGATCCCGCGCCCCTGCAGCACGGCGGCGACGCTCCGGTCCAGGTACGCGGAAGTGAGCTCGACGGCATGGCTCGGAATCACGCGCATGTAAAGGCTGTTGAACCAGCAATCCTCGACCGCGACGTGGTCGCGGATGCAGTAGCGCCTCGCCTCGCGAAACGTGCCATCGGTGATCTGGTACATCCCTACTGCGCTCGAGGCGGGGCGGTAGATTTCGCGCGGGTCGTGCGTCGCACGCAGGCGCCACGCCGTCAGCGCGACGGGGTTGCCGGCGCCTTCGACCTGCGCTATGGCCGCGAGCAGCTCCGGCGTCATCACCGCGGTCGAGTGCCTGCGGAAGATCGGTCCGTACTGGCGCCAGGTCTCCTCCGGCGTCTTGTTCAGCACGCCGCTCACGGGGAAGAACAGCTCCGCGGGCTTGCGCACCACCTGATAGACCCAATTGAGCGCCAACGCGGCCGCGACGATCGCGACCGCCCAAAGCGCCATCCGCCGTCGCGACCCCGCCGGAAACAGCGCGCCGAGGCGCCGCGCCAGCTTGATGCGCCTTCTGCGCGCTATTGGCGGGCTCTCCGGCGCCGCTCCTGCACGCGGCGCGCGACCAGGTCGATCTCCACGCGCGCGCCGCGGGCCAGCGCCGTCACGCCGACGCAGGTGCGCGCGGGCCGCTTGCCGACGGCGAAATAGCTGCCGTAGACCGCGTTCATGCGCTCGTAGTCCTCATCGAAATGCGTCAGGAACACGCGCGCCGATACGACGTGCTCAAGCCCGAGCCCGCAGCCGGCGAGCACGTGCTTCAGGTTCTCCATCACCTGCCGGGTCTGCGCCTCCACTCCCTCAAGGTGAGACCCCGCACCCGATCCCTCCGCAATAGGCAGCTGGCCGGTAACAAAAACCCAGCCGTCCACCTCGACGGCATGACTATAGGGCGCGACCGGATCCGGGGCGCCGGGGATCATGTGGAACATCGGCGTGGTCATGGGGCGCCATTCTAGGCGCGCGGCTTGCTGCACAATTGCCATTTCATGGAAGCCGCAGCCGCTCCACGCAGAGTCTTGCGCGACCTTGCAGAGCTCGATTTCCGGAACACTTTCGTGGCCGAGTTACCGGCCGATCCGGTCGCGGACAACGTGCCGCGACAGGTCCCCGGCGCCTGCTACACCCGCGTCGCACCGACGCCGGTGGCCGCGCCGCGATTGCTCGGCTGGTCGCACGCGCTGGGCGAGCAACTCGGAATAGCGCCGCCCTCCGACGCGGAAGTACTCGCCGGCAATCGGCTGCTGCCGGGAATGCAACCCTACGCCGCGCGCTACGGCGGGCATCAGTTCGGCACCTGGGCCGGACAGCTCGGCGACGGCCGGGCGATCACGCTTGCCGAGATCGTGGCCACCGACGGCAGCCGCCAGGAGCTCCAGCTCAAGGGTGCCGGCCGCACCCCCTACTCGCGCACCGCCGACGGACGCGCAGTGCTGCGCTCGTCGCTGCGGGAGTTCGTCTGCAGCGAAGCGATGCACTTCCTCGGCGTGCCGACGACGCGCGCACTCAGCCTCGCCGGCACAGGTGAGCCAGTGATCCGCGACATGTTTTACGATGGACACCCGGCGCCCGAGCCAGGCGCGGTGGTGTGCCGTGTCGCGCCTTCGTTCGTGCGCTTCGGCAACTTTCAGATCCATGCCGCGCATGGGGAGACGGAATCGCTGCGCCGTCTGGCTGACTACGTGATCCGGGAATTCTTCCCGGGACACACCTATGTCTCGTGGTACCAGGAGGTGTGCCGCCGCACAGCGCTCCTTCTCGCCGACTGGATGCGCCTGGGCTTCGTGCATGGCGTCATGAATACCGACAACATGTCGGTCCTCGGCCTGACCATCGACTACGGCCCCTATGGCTGGCTCGAAGGCTACGACGCGCAGTGGACGCCGAACACCACCGACGCGCATACGCGGCGCTATGCCTACGGGGACCAGCCGCAGATCGCGCAATGGAACCTCGCGCGCTTCGCAGAGGCTCTTCTTCCGCTGGTCGGCGACAAGGCGCCGCTGGAACAAGGTCTTGCCCTCTACGCCGACACTTTCAACCTCGCGTGGCATCGCGCGCTCGCGCGCAAGCTCGGCCTGGCGGCGCTCGACCAGCCGGGCGACGACGAGCTTGTCTCCGAGCTCTTCGGCTTGCTCTACCAGGTCGAGACCGACTTCACGATCTTCTTTCGCAACCTGGCGCGCGTGCCACTCGACACGGCCGACGGCGCGGCGCTGGAGGACGCCTATTATTCCGAGCCCCCGACGGAGCACCGACAGGGGCTGGCGAGCTGGTTGAAACGCTATGCCGAGCGCTGCTGGGACGAGACGTGCGAGCGCGTCGAGCGCATGAACCGGGCGAACCCGAAGTACGTGTTCCGCAACTACCTCGCGCAGCTCGCGATCGACGCGCTCGAGCGCGGGGACGCATCGGTCATGGAGCGGCTGCTCAAGGTGCTCGAGCGGCCTTATGACGAGCAGCCCGAGCACCATGCGCTCGCCGCGCGGCGACCGGAATGGGCGCGGCAGCGCGCCGGCTGCTCCGCGCTCTCCTGCAGCAGCTAGTGCGGGCTTATCTCGCGCCGCGGACGCGGGCGCGGATATAAGTCACTATCCCGCGCCGCAACGCGCCCCTTATTCTGCGCGCCGGGGAGCAGTAGTTAACAGCGGCGGCGCGGGGCCCGAGCGTACGCTGGCCGAGAGGATGAGGGCGAACACGACACTGGTGATCAACCCGAAGGGCGGCTCGGGGAAGAGCACCGTGGCGATCAACCTCGCCAGCTACTTCGCCGCCAACGGCGTGGCTACTGCGGTCATGGATTACGATACGCAGGGGTCGAGCTTGAACTGGCTGCGCATCCGCCCGGCCCACGCTCCCCGCATCCACGGCGCGAACGCAGCGCCTCAGAAAACCGGCCTGCGCACCCTCGGCATGCACGTGCCTGTGGCCACCGAGCAGCTCATCATCGATGCGCCCGCGGGCGCTTCAGGACTTGTCCTGCAGGAGATGCTGTCGCGCGCGCACGGTATCCTGATCCCGGTAGCGCCTTCGGCGATCGATATTCACGCCACGGCAAACTTCATCCGCGATCTCCTGATGACCGGAAAAGTCCGCTCCAACAGCATCCGGGTCGGGGTCGTCGCCAACCGGGTGCGCCAGGCGAACCCGGTGTACGAGCCGCTCGAGCGCTTTCTCAAATCGCTCAACCTGCCGCTGCTTGCGCGCCTCGGCGATTCCGACGTGTTCCTCGCCGCAGCGGAAAGCGGTCTCGGTATCTTCGAAATGGATTTCGCGGTGTCGGGTGCCGAGCGCGCTCAGTTCCACCCTATCGCCGAATGGGTCGAGCGGCAGCCGCTTGCCACGGCCGCCCACCCAGCGGCGCTTGTCTCGGCTGTCATGCGCTCCGGACTGCGCGTGGTCAGCAGCATCGCATCGCATCCAGGGTATCGATAGTCCCGCCGGTGTGCAGGTCATCCATGGCGTAACGCCAGTGGATGATTTGCTTTTCGCAATCGGACGTAGCATGATGCTCGCGCTCTTGTTTCACAGAGAAGAATAAAGAACAAGAATGCGAACGACGCTCGTCATCAACCCCAAGGGCGGCTCGGGGAAGACCACCATCGCGGTCAATCTGGCCGCCGCGTTCGCGGCGGAGGGAATTCCTACCACGCTGATGGACTACGACCCGCAGCACTCGAGCCTCGCGTGGCTCGCCTCGCGCCCGCCGCATGCGCCGCGCATCCACGCCGCCAACGGCGCGCCGGCGAAGTACCGGCAACTGCGCAGCTTCGGGATGTACGTACCGGCGCCGACGCGGCATCTCATCATCGATTCGCCCGCAGGCGCCTCCGGCGCGCTGGTGCACGAAATGGTGGAGCGGTCGGACTGCATCCTCGTCCCGATCGTGCCTTCCGTGATCGACATCCGTGCCACCGATAGCTTCCTGCACGCGCTGCTGGCCATTCCCCGCGTGCGAGCCGGGCGCACGTGCGTCGGCATCGTGGCGAACAAAGTGCGCGCCTCCATGCCCTACCAGCCGTTCCTCGGCTTCGTCGAGTCGCTCGAGGTCAAGCTGGTCGGCCGCCTGCTGGATTCCGACACGTACCTGCGCGCCGCCGAGAGCGGCGCCGGCATCTTCGATATGGATCCCGCCCAGACCGGCGCCGAGCGCCGTCAACTCATGCCGATCGTGGACTGGGTGGAGGGCGAAAATGCGCGTATCCCGAACGACGAGCGCCACGGGGTGCGCCAGATTCGCCGGGCGAGCTTCTAGCGCACATTTCAGGTCCCGTCGGTTTCGGACAGCCAGTCGAGCACCGCGGCGTTGAACCGAGCCGGCTGCTGCACCATGATCCAGTGCCCGGTCGGGAAAGCGACCACCCGGTTGCCCGGTACCCCCGCGACGCGTTCCGCCCAAGCGCGCGAGTGAAACATGATCGGCTTGCGCTCGCCGTACATGAAGAGCATTGGCACCATCGGCTTGAAGACGGCTACGCCGCGAAAACCGCCCGCGACGCCGAACCAACGCATGGCATAGGGATAGCCCATCTGGGCGTGCACATCGGCGGGACGGACCGAGGGGCACGGCATCGCACGAGCCATCGCCCGCGCCATGGCGTCGCCGACGCGGCCACCGATGCGCCAGGCCGCCGCGAGCCACGTCTGGTAGGCAGCTATGATCAGCATGCCCTTCGTGGCAAGTTCAGCCCGGTGCTGACGTGAGCCACCATCGCCGATGTCGACGCCAATGACTCGCTCGACGAGCTCCGGGTGCCGCATGGCGAATTGATAGCCGAAGAAGCAGCCCCAGTCGTGCAGGAGAAGCGTGACGCGCTCGCCGGGACAGGCGCGCTCTACGATGCCGCGCAATGTCCCCAGCAGCTCTGTCAGCCGGTAGGCGCGCCTCGGCCCGCGGTCGAACCCTGGCAGCGTGAAGCGCACGCAGCGGTACCGCGGCTTGAGCGCCTCGACTTGCGCGTCCCATAGCCGGTGGGTATCGGGCCAGCCGTGGATCATGACGATCGCCTTCGGGCCGCGGCCCTCGACGATCAGCTCGACGCCGGCAGGGCGCAATCTACTCCGGGGTGCTGCGGATAAACGGGTTAACGCGCTTGCACAGGTAGCGCTCGCCACCCGTGCAAGCGCAATGGTCTACTTTTTCTTTGCCGCGTCCTTGGCGTCCATATATGTGATTCCCCAAGGTCCATTCCCGTGGAGTTGGAGTACCGTTTCCTTGTCCGTCGTGTAGGCGAACATCGGCTTGCCCTGCCCGATCGAAAAATAGCTGCCCGCGCCGAATGCCTTGGCGGCTTTTGGTTCCAGCTTATCGCCTGCAGCAAAGTAAAGAGTGCCTGAAAGGACCGTGACGTTTTCAGTAGCCGGGTGGGTATGCACCCCTATTGTCGTCTTCGGCGGAAGCTTGATACGCATCACGAACGGCCCGGACGACTTCGGGTCGCCCTCGATGACCGCGGTCTTCGCACCGGGGCCGATGGATGGCGCATCTTGCCATTTGATGTCGCGCTGCATGACCGCCGTGTCTTGCGCGAAGGCTGGGGCCACCATCAACCCGCTGACTCCCAGAGCAAGACCAATTGCCGCAATTTTCACCGTCTTCATAGGCGCGCCTCCTCTGTTAAGTGCCCTACTCACAACAATAAACGAGCGCGCAGTGCAGCACGCGCAGCCTCATTGTCCGCGCTTGTCCGTGCTTCGGCTAGTTTTCCCCCGCCGCGGGTAGCGCCACGTTGCCGCAGTCCCGACAGCTCTACTCGGGATCGATCTTCGCTTCCTTCACCATCTGCGCCCAGCGCTCGATCTCGCGCGCGGAGAATGCGGCAAGCTCGGCGGGGGTGCTGGTGCCAATCTCGAATCCCTGGCCCGCGAGGCTGCGCTTGAACTCCTCGCGCTCGGCGCCACCTCGCGCCGCCTGGTAGAGGGTCTGGATGATCGCCGGGTCGGTGCCCCTCGGAACGTACAGGCCGAAGAACACAATGAGCTCGAAGCCTGGAAGCGTGTCCGCGAGGGGCGGCACGCCGGGCAGGACCTCCGATTCCTTCAGCGAGGTGACCGCAAGCGGGCGCACCGCGCCGCCGCGGATCTGGCCGAGGACGGCCGAAACATCCACCGCCATCATGGGCACGCGCCCCGCAACGACGTCGGTGAGCGCCTGCGGCGGACTCTTGTAGGAGACGTTCGTCATGCCGAGGCCGAGACGGTCGGAAAGAATGCGGCTCGGAATGATATTGCCCGCGGTCCCCGAGGCGTAGAAGAGCTTGCCCGAGTTCTGCTTTGCGTAGGCGAGGAATTCAGCCATGTTCTTCGCCGGAATGCTGGGGTGCACCACGATGACCTGCGGGATGGTGCCCAGGCCGATGACGGCGTCGAAGTCCGTACGCGGGTTGTAATTGAGGCTCTTGAAGAGCGCCGGGTTCGCGGCGATCACCGTGGTCGCGCCGGCAAGCACCGTGTAGCCGTCCGGCGCCGACTTGGCGACATGCTCGGCGGCGATCTTCCCCACCGCGCCGACACGGTTGTCGAGCACCACCGGCTGCTTGAGGCTCGCCGCCATGACATCGGCGAGCGGCCGTACCAGGTTGTCGGTGGCGGTGCCGGGCGCGAACGGCACCACGATGCGGACCGGCTTGCCCGGATAGGTCTGCGCCATCGCCGGCTGTGCAAGCGCGAGCGCGGCGAAGGCGACGAGCGCCTTGCGGTTCAACATGAGATCCCCTCCTCGTCTGGCTACAAGCCGAGGTTAGCAGCAAAAAAGCGCCCAATGGCTTGTCGATCGGGCCCGCGGCGGCGGAGAATGATTCGTTTCGCCTCGCATCTCAGGAGGGACCAATGAGCCGCCTGCCGACCGTACGCGAATTCATGGACCGCCATGTGCAGACGATCTCGCCGGACACCGGCATCATGGAGGCGGTCGACTTCCTGCTCGAGAAACGGGTGACCGGCGCTCCGGTGGCCAATGCGAAGGGTGAGCTGGTCGGCATACTGACCGAGTTCGACTGCCTTCGGCTGCTTACGCACGGGGACGAGCATGCCGAAGCGCCGAAGGGCAAGGTGAAGGACTTCATGACCGCTGACGTCCAGACCATCCCGCCGACCATGGACATCTACTACTGCGCCGGCCTGTTCATGAATGTCTCGTTCCGGCGCTTTCCGGTGGTCGAGAATGGCCGCATCGTCGGCGCGATTACGCGGTTTGATCTGTTGCGCGCTGTGCGCCGCTCTTTCGCGCCAGAGGCGCTCGACTACTCTCGGTAACAGCGGATAAGGAAGGCTCGTGATACTTATGCAAGTGAGACAAACGCCACAGCGTACTCCTGAGCCCACTTGTTAAGGTTCCCTTGCAGTTACACCTCCGCGTAAAAGGCGTACTGCACTAGGGCCCGGCAGCCCTCCAACGGCTTCCCGGGCCCTTTTCTTTTTTCAGGCCGTTTCTGAGGCTCGGTCGCGAGAACCAAACCTGGAAACGCTGATTACTTCTTTCCGGCCGCAATCTTGTCGAGTACATCGGCGAGCAGGAGAAGCTTGCGGTCTGGCATGGCCGCCAGCCCGCGCATCCAGGCGTCGAGCAGTGTTGTGGGTACCCGAAGCCGGACAGCAAGGTCTTCCTGTCCCAGTAGGTCAGCGGCATTTCGCAGCAGCCGGCGCTTTGTGCTTTCTGCCACGGTGCCGAATAGTATGGGTTGCCGAAGCCGACGGCTATGCGCGCATCTACCTACGCGCACTTATCGCCCAGGGATCAGCGTCCGCCCGCCTTTCCAATGGTCAGTGGATTTCGGGCGGAATTGCCGGCTTATACGTCGGTGGCGTGCAGTGCGGCCACGCCTCGATGCCCGTCGATCGGGGTAGGCGCACATAGTCCGTCGGAAGTGTCGCCAGACCAACGACTTCGCCGGGTGGCGCCGCTCCGGAATCCAGGAGGACGCGGGCGCGATCTGGCAGCTACAGATAAGCCGCGCCGTTCGCGCCAGCCGCTTTGTCCGATCCACATGCCAATTTGTTCTTACCTTCCGAATTCCTTAGCAGCGTATGCTTTTTTGGGGAGGACCATGTTTGCTTCTTAAA
>DASTPE010000082.1:0-77929 GCA_035762345.1 Burkholderiales bacterium | reverse complement strand
TGCAGCGTTCAAAGTGGGCGTGCTCGCGTCCGCAGACAACGTGCGTGCCGTGGCGCAGCTGGCGGCCGCGCATGCGCATGTGCCGCTCGTGCTCGACCCGGTGCTTGCATCCGGCCGCGGCGACGAATTGGCCGATCACGCTGTCCAGGCGGCTTTGCTGGAATGGCTAGTACCGCGCGCCACCGTGGTCACGCCGAACATCGTGGAGGCGCAGCGCCTTGGCGGCGTGAAGCATCTGCTCGAGCGCGGCTGCCATTACATTCTCGTCACGGGAACGCATGCACCGAGCGCGGAAGTGATCAACAAGCTCTACGGCCCGGCGGGCCTCGTGCGCGAGGACCGCTGGCAGCGACTTCCGCAGCTCTACCACGGCTCGGGCTGCACGCTCGCCTCGGCGATCGCGGCGCACCTTGCGAAAGGACGCGCCGTGCCGGAGGCGGTGCGCGACGCGCAAGAATTCACCTGGCGCGCGCTGGCAGCAGGGTTTCACAGCGGCGCCGGGCAGTTGATGCCCAACCGGTTCTTTTAAGATGATGCACGGGCTCTACCCTCTTACCCCGGACATGGCGGACACAGATGCGCTGCTGCGCAAGGTCGAGCAGGCGCTCCGGGCAGGAGTCGCCATGCTGCAGTACCGTAACAAGTCGATCTCCAAGGACAAGCGTCTGCTACAGGCGAAGGAGCTCGCTCCGCTCGCGCGCGGCTATGGCGTGCCGCTCATCGTGAACGACGACGTCGACATCGCCCTGGCAGTAGGCGCGAACGGCGCGCACCTCGGCGAGGACGACGGCGATCTTGCTGCTGCTCGCGTCAAGCTGGCCGGAAAGATACTCGGGGCGTCGTGTTACGACAGCCTGCAAAGCGCCCGCAGTGCGGTGCGCTCGGGCGCCGACTACATCGCTTTCGGATCCGTCTTCCCATCACCTACGAAGCCCGACGCGAAGCGCGCTCCGCTTTCGCTTTTCGGCCACGACCTCGGCGTACCGCTGTGTGCGATCGGGGGCATCACTCTCGAGAACGCGCCGACGGTGATTGCGGCCGGCGCGAGTCTCCTCGCCGTCGTTACCGACCTCTTCGACGCCCCCGATATCGGTGCGCGCGCCAGCCAATACCGCAAGCTCTTCTCATGACAAAAAGCAAGGACCTCTTCGAGCGCGCGCTTGCGCGTATTCCCGGCGGCGTCAACTCGCCGGTTCGCGCTTTCCGGGCGGTCGGCGGCACGCCCATATTCTTTGAGCGCGCCTCGGGCCCCTATCTTTGGGACGTCGACGGCAAACGCTACATCGACTATGTCGGCTCCTGGGGCCCGATGCTCGCCGGACACGGTCATCCGGCAGTGGTCGAGGCGGTGCAGGAAGCCGCCTCCCGAGCACTTTCGTTCGGCGCGCCGACCGAGGCAGAGATCGAGTTGGCTGCGCTGCTTTGCCGCGCGCTGCCTTCGCTCGAGCTCGTGCGACTGGTGTCGTCAGGAACCGAAGCGACCATGACCGCCTTGAGGCTCGCGCGCGGTTTCACCGGCCGCAGCCTAATCGTGAAGTTCGAGGGCTGCTATCACGGCCATGCCGACCCCCTTCTTGTCAAGGCGGGCTCGGGCGCCCTGACCTTCGGTAACCCGAGTTCTGCGGGCGTGCCTGCACAGGTTGCGGCGCAGACGATGGTGCTCGACTACAACGACGTCTCTCAGGCCCAGAAGCTCTTCGCAGAAAAAGGCCCGGAAATCGCGGCCGTGATCGTCGAGCCGGTCGCTGGCAACATGAACCTGGTGCTTCCAGCGCCCGGCTTCCTGGAGGCGCTCCGCGAAGCGTGCACGCGCCACGGCGCAGTGCTCATCTTCGACGAAGTGATGACCGCCTTCCGTGTTGCGGCGGGCGGCGCGCAACAGCGCTTCGGCATCCGCCCGGATTTGACTACTCTCGGCAAGGTCATCGGCGGCGGCCTACCGCTCGCCGCTGTGGGCGGCCGGCGCGACATCATGGAGAAAATCGCGCCGCTCGGCCCGGTCTATCAGGCGGGAACTCTCTCAGGCAACCCAATCGCCGTGGCGGCGGGCCTTGCCACCGTGAAGCTCGTTACGCAAGAGGGATTTCAGGAGAACGTGCAGCGCGCGACGACTGAACTAGTGCATGGCCTCTCGGAAGAAGCGAAGACAGCGGGAGTCGTCTTCTCCGCGCAGTCGATCGGCAGCATGTTCGGGGTTTACTTCCGCGCGGCGGCGCCGTCGAGCTTCGCGGAAGTGATGCAATGCGACCGCGAGCGCTTCAACCGCTTCTTTCATGAGATGCTCGCGCGCGGGGTATACCTCGCTCCGTCCGCGTATGAGGCGGGGTTCGTGTCCGCCGCGCACAGCCCCGCCGAGATCGAAGCTACCCTCGCCGCTGCACGCTCGGCATTCGCCAAGCTTTCCTAACACGCAGCGTGTCGCGCTCTTCGATTACGCGCTTAAACAAGGAAGAGCGTGGCTAGGCCAAGGAAGATGAAGAAGCCGCCCGAATCGGTGCAGCCCGTGATAAGCACCGAGGAGCCGGCCGCCGGATCGCGCCCGAACCGAGCGCGCAGCCACGGGATCGCCACGCCCACCAGCGCGGCGAGCACGAGATTCAGCATCATGGCTAGGGCCAGCACCCCGCTCAGCGCGACATTGGCGTAGAACGCGTAGGCGATCGCACCGAGGAGCGTGCCCCACACGGCGCCGTTCAGCAGCGCGACGCCCATTTCCTTCGTCAGCAGCTTCCTCCAGTAGGCCCCCTGGATCTGTCCAAGAGCGAGCGCGCGCACGATCATCGTGCTGGTCTGGTTGCCCGAATTACCGCCGATGCCTGCGACGATCGGCATCAGTGCCGCGAGCGCCGCCAGCTCCGCGATGGAATTCTCGAACACGCCGATGACTCGAGAAGCGATGAACGCGGTGACGAGGTTGATCGCCAGCCAGGACCAGCGGTTCTTGAAGCTGTCCAGCACCGACGCGAACACGTCCTCCTCGTGCTGCAGGCCGGCCTCGGCCAGCTGCGACTCCGCACTCTTCTCGCGGATGTAGTCGACTACCGCGTCGACCGTAAGCCTGCCGATCAGACGCTCGGTGGCGTCCACCACCGGGGCCGAGACCAGGTCGTAGCGCTCGAAGGCGCTTGCTGCGTCCTCGGCCCGATCGTGCGCGTAGAGCTTTACGCGTTCAGCGACCACAAGCTGCCTCACCTCGTGCTCCAGATCGGCCACGATCAGGCGCGCGAGTGGCAGCGTGCCTTTCAGCATCTGGTCGCGGTCGACCACGAAGAGCTGGTCGGTGTGATCGGGCAGCTCGTCCAGGCGTCTAAGAAATCGCGTGACCTCTTCCAGCGTGACGTCCTCTCGCACGGCGACGTGCCCAAAGTCCATGAGCGCGCCGACCGTGCCCTCCGAAAAGGAGAGCGCCGCGCGCAGGCGCTCACGCTCCTCGACGGGAAGCGCCTGCACGACCTCCGCCATGACGCTTTGCGGTAGGTCGGGCGCAATGTCGGCGAGCTCGTCCGCCTCCAGCGTCTCGGCGGCCGCCACCAGCTCACGCGAATCCATGGCGTCGATGAGCGATTCGCGCACCGCATCGGAAACTTCGACAAGGATCTCACCGTCGCGGTCCGCCTTGACGAGATCCCACACGGCGAGCCGCTCCTCCAACGGAAGTGCCTCGAGGATGTAGGCGATATCGGCCGGGTGTAGCCGGTCGAGCTTGGCGCGCAGCTCGGCGAAGTACTGCTTTTGCCTCGGCTTCTCGGCCCAGCCGTGCTTGGGCATCTGCTCGCCCTCAAGCAGGCCTCCGACCACGTTATGCTTGTGCAGCAATGCCTGCACTTCGCGCAGGTTGTACTGCAGATCCTCGACTTCGAGCCGCCCCGGAGCGTCGTTCACGGCGCCTCGGTCAGGGTATCTGCGCGGCGCCCATGCGCGCAGAGATGGTGGCTGCGCGGCTGGCGATATACGGCGTTTCACGGCCGCGGTCGTAGCGACGCGGGCTCGGCAGGATCGCCGCGAGCCAAACGGCCTGCTCCACGCTGAGTGCCGCGGCCGGCACGCCGAAATGGTGGCGCGCCGCCGCTTCGGCGCCGAAGACGCCTTCGCCCCACTCTGCCACGTTCAGGTAGATCTCCAGGATGCGCCGCTTGGAGAGCGTTTGCTCCATCATCCAGGTGATTACGGCTTCCTGCGCCTTGCGCGGCCAGGAGCGGTTGCCAGAGAGAAACAGGTTCTTTGCGAGCTGCTGGCTAATGGTGGAAGCGCCGGCGACGACCTTGCCGCGCTTTTCGTTCTTGCGCATGGCGTCCTGAATGGCTTCCCAGTCAAACCCCTCGTGATCGAGGAACTTCGCATCTTCGGCGGCGACTACCGCGCGCTTCAGGTGCTCCGAGATGCGGCCGTAGGGGACCCACGCATGGCGCAGCCGCGCGCCCGGCTTCTCCATGTAGCGGTCCATGAACGCGGTCGAGGTAGGATTAGTGTGCGACCAATACACCAGGTGTCCGAAAAACCAGAGCTGGACCGCCAATACGGCGACCACCAGCGTGCCGAGCGTGTAGCAGAATGCCTTCCACGCGCGCAGCAGGAGGCGAAAGCGCCTACGAGCCACGCAGCTTCGCGAGGACGGGGCGAGTCGCCGGGCGCACGCCGCGCCACACAAAAAACGACTCGGCAGCCTGCTCGACCAGCATACCGAAGCCGTCGTGAGCGCGGCCGCCCGCCTTACGCGCCGCGGCGAGAAAGGGGGTGTCGCGCCCGTACACCATGTCGTACGCGAGCACCGAATTCCCGAGCAGGCCCTCGGGCAGCGCGGGACTGGCGCCAGCGAGGCCGGCCGATGTCGCGTTGATCACGACGTCGAAGCGCTCGCCCGCAAGCGCATCGTAGCCGTACGCCAAAACACCGGGAAAGCGCTCGGCGAGCGTCTTCGCCCTCGATTCGGTGCGGTTTGCGACCGCGACCCGAGCCGCCCCGGCCTCGAGCAGCGCGCCGAGCACGCCCTGCGCAGCCCCGCCTGCGCCCAGAAGAAGGATGCTCCGCTGCCTTACGTCGTAGAGCAGATTCTGCGCAATATCGCGTACCAGGCCAATGCCGTCGGTGTTGTCGCCGAACGAATCGGCAAAGCGCATGGTGTTCACGGCCTGCGCCCTGCGCGCCCGCTCGCTGTGACGGGTGCACAACCGGTAGGCCTCGTGCTTGAACGGCAGGGTGACGTTAAGCCCCTTGCCGCCCGCGGCACAGAAGCGCCCGACTTCGCGGGCAAAAGCGTCAAGCGGCGCCTCGATGCGACCGTACTCGATGTCCTCGCCGGTGGCACGCGCGAACTCAGCGTGGATCGCAGGGGACTTGGAATGTGCGACCGGGTTGCCGATGACCGCGTACCGGTCGCTCATCTTGCTATTCAGTCCAGATCTTGTCGCCCTGGCCGAAGAACCAAGTTCGGGTGATGACCAAGAGGTCGGTATCGCGCCGAATGTCGGGTGGGAAGGCGGCGAACGGCGTCGCCATGCGCACGATCTTGAATGCCGCCGCATCGAGCACGTCTAGGCCGGATGAGCGGTCGAGCTCTATCGAGTCCACGCTCCCATCCGGGCGGATGGTCACCGTGAGCCGCAGGTTGCCGTAGGTTTTGCCGCGCGCCTCGGCGGGGTAATTCAGCGTACCGACGCGCTCGATCTTGACCCGCCACTCTTCCTCGTATAGCGCGAAACGGTACTCGGCAGCATTCGCGCCGATGAACTGCTTGCGCGGCCGCTTCTGGTACTCCTGGATCTGCCGGTCGATCTGGGCCTGCAGCCGCATCGCGGCGAGAGTCAGGTCGGCAAGGTCACGCCCGCTCGGCTGCGCGCCGCGCTCCTCGATGCCTTCCTCTCGCAGCGGCTCGGCGGGGACGGTACTCTGCGCCGAGCGCGTCTGCGCCAGCAGCTCCTGCTGGCGCGCCTCGAGGCTGCGCTGGCGGCGCTGCGCGTCCGCCAGGTCCTTGCCCGGCTTGCGCGGTTCGGTGACCGGCAACGGGGTCTTGGCGCGCCGATTTTGTTCCACCGTTCCCCCGCGGTCGAGATTTACCTGTGCGAGCACGTCGGCCTTGGCCGGCGCCGGCTTGGTCCTCGCATTCACCAGGACTACCTCGAGCGGCGCGCTTTCCTGCTTCCAGCGCACACCCTCGGGAAACTTGAAATGCATAGACAGCACCGCCGCGTGAAGAGCGAGCGATAGCCCGAGCGCCCCGCCAAACAACCGGTCCTGTCTCGGCAATATCAAGTGCATTCTCACGTCAGTACTGCAAGCCTTTCATATTCTAGGCTTTCTAGCCAGCTTCCTCAGTTGCATCCTGCACTTTGCCGAGCGTTTCCCGGTAGGCGCACGAGAGTGTCAGCTCCAGCAGATCGACTCTGGTGACTTCCAAGCGCACTAGCGTGCCCGGTTCGAGTGTCGGCGCGGCGCTGATCCGCGTAACGAGCGGCAGGCCTTGGACTCGAACCAGATTCTCGCGCAGCACCACGGCTTCAAGCTGCGTCCGCGCCTCCTGCAGCAGCCAGCGTAGGCTCCAGTAGGTCTCCATGGCTCGCTGGTGCTCCTCGTAGCGCGCGGCCGTAACCTCGAACGCCCTCAGCGCCGCCAGCAGCGTCTCGGAATTGCGCGCGAAGGGTGGCTTGTGTCCAGCGAGCGTCGCGGCGAGCTGCCACTGGTTGACGAGGTCAACATAGCGGCGCAACGGCGAGCTCATCCAGGCGTAGCAGGCGACGCCGAGGCCTTCGTGCGGCTCAGGATGCACACCGAAGCGTACTTTCCCGGTCGATTGCACTCGGTAGATGGCGGCCACGTTGCGCTCGGACAGAAACTCGCCCCAGGCTGAATTGACCAGGATCATCATTTCGGCGACCAGCTTGTCGAGCGGGGCGCCGCGCTTCCGCGGCACGATACGCACACGGTCGTTCTCAACGTAAAAGGTGTAGTCGTGCCCTGCGCTCCCGGCGCCTGACCGCCCGCGGCGCGCTTCCAGCCCGAGCGCAACCCGCCATAGCGTGTTCAGCTCCGCTTCGAACGCAAGCCCCCTGGTTTCCCCGTTTTCGAAGGCTTGGTTGAGCACGTCGTACTCGGCGTGGCGGAGGTTCGCAACAATGGGAATGCGCTCGAGCCGGGTATGACGAGCGAGCACTGCGTAGTCCGCGTCAACATCCACGTAGAGCGACACGGCAGGCAGCTCGCCGCCGTGATCGAGCGAGAACATCGCGATCACGTCTTCGGGCAGCATGGTGAACTTGCGCCCCGGCATGTAGGCAGTCGAAAGGCGCGCGCGCGCGATGGCGTCGAACGCCGAGCCCGGAGCGAAGCCTAGTCCCGGCGCCGCAATGTGAATGCCGACGCGAGTGCCGGTCGCCGTGCGCTGCACCGAGAACGCGTCATCGATCTCAGTGGTACCGATGTCGTCGAGGCTGAACGCCTCGAGCGCCACGAGCGGCAGTTCTTTCTCCACACGCGGCACCTCGTGCGGAGAAAAAGCCGTGCCGTGCGGGAAGAACTCGTGCAGAAAGCGCTTGAGGTGGTAGTCGTGGCTGTCCAAAAGCAGGCCGCAGCGCTCGAAAACCCGCGCCGCCGACAAGCCTGTCTTCGCGCATGCCTGCTCCAGCGCCCGTGCCTGTGGCTTGTTGCGATCGGGCGCGTAGAGAAGCTCGTCCTTGAGCGCAGCTACCTCGGCCGGACACTCGCCGCCCGCGAGCTTTTCCGCCCAGGCGGCCACCTGTTCTTGCACGCGCTTCTTCTTCTCCACTGCGGCGAGCGCGAGCTTGAGCGTCGCCTCGGGCGCCGCCTGGAAGCGTCCCCGGCCCCGCCGGTGGAAGTACATTGGCGCCGAATGCAGTTTCATCAGCACCCCCGCCGCCTCGGCCGGCGTGGGCTCGCGCCCAACGTACTCGCGCGCAAGCTCCTCGAAGCCGAACTCGCGCGCGCCACTGCATTCCCACAGGAAGTCGGTCTCGAGGCCCTTGGAAAAGCTTTCCGCCTCGTGGAGAAGGACGGCGGGCGCGGGCCGCTCAAAAGCGAGCAGTACGTGGGCGGCCTTGATCTTCGAGCGGCGACCGTGCGGAGTCTGGACGTGGAAAGACGCCGGCGAGCGCTCGAGCACAGTGCCGGCTTTCAGCTCGCCTTCTTCTTCATAAAGAAGGTGCACGCGAAAACTCGAGTATGCGTTCGAGATGTTGCGGAAAGCTCTGCAGGCTGTGGTCCCCGCCGGGGATCACGATCTGCTCGGCGCCCGCGTAGCGTTCGACACTGTGTCGATAGTCGAGCACCTCGTCGCCAGTTTCAACGATCAACAAATAGCGGCCAGGCGTAATGCGCGGCACATAGAGCGCTTCCCAGTCGCGCAGGTGTGCCTCGCTAAGCTCGTACGGCTCGCCGGTATGCAGGTTCTTCTGCGGTCCGAGAAAGGCGCGCAGGCCGACATGCGGGTCAATCGCGGGATTGACAAGCACCGCCTTGAGCCCCTGCTTTTCCGCGAGATGGGTTGCGTAGTAGCCGCCAAGCGAGGAGCCTACAAAGCAGGGCTTGTTCGAAAGCAACGGCTCGATTGTCCGGAGGGCGTCACGCGCCAACGGCGGCAAGGTGGGACAGGCGTATTCCTGCCCGAGGCCGCGCTCAACCAGGTAGCGCTGCAGGACCTGCGCCTTGTGCGACCGCGGCGAGGAGTTAAAGCCGTGCAGATAAACGAGCAAGCAATTTCTCGTGAATGCCGCCGAAGCCGCCGTTTGACATGACGACTACGTGGTCCCCTGCCCTCGCCTCCGCGGCGATCGCGCCGATCAGGTTGTCGAGGTCGTCTTCGCAGCACGCGCGCGCGCCGAGCGGCGCGAAAAGCGAGCGTGCGTCCCAGCCGAGGCCGGAGCTATAGACATACACGCGGTCGGCCGCGGCGACGCTCGGCGGCAGCAAATCCTTCATTACGCCTCGCCTCATAGTGTTCGAGCGCGGCTCAAGAACCGCCAGAATCCGTGCCTTGCCGACTCTGTGCCGTAGCCCCTCAAGGGTGGTGCGAATCGCAGTGGGGTGGTGGGCGAAATCGTCGTAGAGGGTGACCCCGCTTGCGGATCCTCGGACCTGCATGCGGCGCCGCACCCCGCCAAAGGAGCCAAGCGCCTCAATGGCTGCTATGGGGTCAGCCCCGACATGTCGCGCGGCAGCAAGCGTCGCCAGCGCGTTCATTCTGTTATGGGCGCCGAACAACGACCAACGGACCCGGCCAACCGAGGATCCGGCGAAGGCGACTTCGAAGGCTCCGTCAGCGTCTGCGTTCCCCGCCTGCCAGCCCTCCGGCACGCCGAATGTCTCGATAGGCGTCCAGCAGCCAAGGGTGAGTACTCGCTTCACGCTTTCGTCGGACCCGTTGGCAATGATTCTGCCCGAGCGTGGGATGGTGCGCACGAAGTGGTGAAATTGGCGCTCAATCGATGACAAATCGTCGAAGATGTCCGCATGATCGAGCTCGATATTGTTTAAGACAGCGGTTCGCGGACGGTCGTGCACGAACTTCGACCGCTTGTCGAAGAAGGCCGTATCGTATTCGTCCGCCTCAATAACGAAGAGCCGAGACGGTGTGAGACGGGCAGAAACGGGGAAGTCGCTTGGCACCCCTCCGATCAAAAAACCCGGGGCCTGCCCGGCCCGCTCCAGGACCCACGCAAGCATCGCCGAAACCGTCGTCTTTCCGTGGGTGCCGGCAATAGCGAGTACATGCTTTCCAGTCAAGACTTCCTCGGCAAACCATTGGGGTCCCGAGACGTAACGGCTGCCGGCATCGAGAATCGCCTCCATTAGGGGATTGCCGCGCGTTACCACGTTGCCGACAACCCAGACATCCGGCCGTAGGCCCAACTGCTCGGCGCCGAAACCCTCGGTGAGCTCAATGCCCAGCGCGCGCAGCTGATCGCTCATCGGGGGGTACACATTGGCGTCGCAGCCGGTCACGCGGTAGCCCGCAGCCTTGGCGATCGCGGCGATCCCGCCCATGAAGGTTCCGCAAATGCCGAGGATATGGAGATGCGCCGCCATGAAGCGACGAGATTCTATGATTGAATCCGGGCGTGGGCCGCAAAGGCACTCGCCAGACCGCGATGCGCGCGCGCATCGCGGCAACCGCCGCGCGCATCATGGCAGAAGACGGCATCGATGATTTTGCGCTTGCCAAGCGCAAGGCGGCGCGCCAACTGGGCGCGGCCGAGACCGAGGCGCTGCCGGCGAACGACGAGGTCGAAGCGGAGCTGCGCGCCTACCGAGCGCTCTATCAGCGGGAAGAGCACTCGCTACGCATCGCGGAGATTCGGCGTATCGCGCTCGACGCGATGCGCGCCCTTCAGCGCTTCCATCCCTATCTCACCGGGCCGGTGCTGAAGGGAACGGCTGGGCGCTACGCGGAAATCGAACTGCAGCTCTTCCCGGAAAGCGCGAAGGAGGTCGAGATCTTCCTCCTCGAGCGCCGTATTCCGTATGCGACGCACGAAGGCCGACGCTTCTCCGGCGAGCGCGCGCATACCATGGGCGTGTTCTCTCTCGCTTGGCAGGGCGCACCCCTAAAGCTCTCGGTTTTCGACCCGCGGGACGAGCGCTTGGCGCTCAAGACTTCGCAAGCCGGGCGCGTGATGGAGCGCGCTAACATCACCGAAGTGGCGGCGCTAATGCGTGAAAGCGATGACGCACCGCATCATTCTCCTAATAGCTCTTAAAGAGCGCCGATCTATCGTTATAATGGCGCCAAAATACTCCATCGTCTGCTAATTGCTCTGAAGCCAAGACTTCCTTCTCGAGCGCGGCACGACACGCAGTACGACATGCAGTTCTTCGCTGCCGCTCTCACGCAAGATGTTTTGCTGACGCCAGACCACGACAGGTGTCGGCAAGCTTGCCTAGATAAAATGCCGCGTTCTACGGCGAACAACGCCGAAAAAGCCAGCTTCTAGTCGTCCCCACCGATCCTTGAGGAGCAGTGATGGACCTGCGCAAGCTGAAAAAGCTGATTGATCTCGTGCAGGAGTCGGGCATCGCCGAGCTCGAAATCACAGAGGGCGAGGAAAAGGTCAAGATTGTGAAAGGAGGGGCCGTCGTAGTTACCGGCACTTCCCCTGCAGGCATGACCAGCCCGCCGCCCGCGGGATCGGTTGCCCCCGTCGCTGCTGCCGCAGTACCCGCGCCCGCCGCCGAGCCCGAACCGGGGCAGGAAGGACACGTGGTGAAGGCTCCCATGGTGGGCACCTTTTACCGCTCGCCCTCGCCTGACGCTAAGCCCTTTATCGAAGTTGGCCAGGCGGTGAAGGAGGGCGACACGATCTGCATCATCGAAGCGATGAAGCTTATGAACGAAATCGAGGCGGACGCCTCGGGCGTTGTCAAAGCCATCCTCGTCGAGAACGGCCAGCCGGTCGAATACGGCCAGCCGCTGTTCATCCTGGGCTAGATGTTCGAAAAGATTCTCATCGCCAACCGGGGCGAGATCGCGCTGCGTATCCAGCGCGCCTGCCGCGAGCTCGGTATCCGTACGGTAGTGGTGCACTCGGAAGCCGACACCGAGGCGAAGTACGTGAAGCTTGCCGACGAGTCGGTGTGCATCGGCCCACCCCCGGCGGCTGCAAGCTACCTCAACATTCCCGCGATCATCAGCGCTGCCGAGGTCACCGATGCCGAGGCGATCCATCCCGGCTACGGCTTTCTCGCCGAGAACGCCGACTTCGCCGAAAAGGTCGAACGTTCGGGCTTCGTGTTCATAGGCCCGCGGCCCGAGAACATCCGCCTGATGGGCGATAAGGTGAGCGCCAAAGCTGCGATGGTCAAGGCGGGGATCCCCACGGTGCCAGGCTCCGAGGGCGCGCTGCCCGACGATCCCAAGGAAATCGTGCGCGTTGCCCGTAAGATCGGCTATCCCGTAATCATCAAGGCCGCCGGCGGCGGCGGTGGACGCGGCATGCGCGTCGTGCACACCGAGGCGGCGCTGCTCAACGCAGTCAACATGACGCGCAGCGAAGCGCAAGCTGCGTTTGCCAATCCCACGGTCTATCTCGAGCGCTACCTCGAACAGCCGCGGCACATCGAGATCCAGATTCTTGCCGACGCGCACAAGAACGCAGTGCATCTGGGCGAGCGCGACTGCTCGCTGCAGCGGCGCCACCAGAAGGTGCTGGAGGAGGCTCCCGCCCCCGAGCTGCCGACCAAGCTGCGCGACAAGATCGGCGAGCGCTGCGTCGACGCCTGCCGCAGGATCGGCTACCGCGGCGCCGGAACGTTCGAGTTCCTTTACGAGGACGGCGAGTTTTACTTCATCGAGATGAATACCCGCATCCAGGTTGAGCATCCGGTGACCGAGATGATCACCGGGGTGGACCTCGTCCAGGAACAAATCTACGTCGCGGCGGGGGAGAAGCTGCGGCTGCGCCAGAAGGACGTGCAGATCCGCGGCCACGCCATCGAATGCCGCATCAATGCCGAGGACCCTTACCGCTTCACGCCCTCGCCGGGCCGGATTACTTCCTACCATCCGCCCGGGGGGCCCGGCATCCGCGTTGATTCCCACGTCTACCAGGGTTATACGGTGCCGCCGAATTACGACTCCATGGTCGGCAAGGTCATCGCCTTCGGCGCGACCCGCGAACAGGCGCTCGGCCGCATGCGCATCGCGCTTTCAGAAATGGTCGTTGAGGGCATCCAGACGAACATCGAGCTGCACCGCGGGCTGCTCAATGACACGCGCGTGCTTCGCGGGGGCGTTTCGATCCACTACCTGGAGCAGAAGCTCGCGCAGGAGGAAAAGAAGCGCAAGTGAGGTCCTGGGTCGCGCTCACGCTGCGCGGCGAGCGCGCACTGGCCGAGGCGTTCAGCGATGCGCTGCTCGAGGCGGGCGCGCAGTCGGTTGCCCTCGAAGGCGCCGAGCTGCAAACGCTTGCGGTGCTGCTCGCTCCGGGCAGCGAACCTGAGGCAGTGGTGGCGTCCGCGGCGCGCGCCGTAGGCATCGCCGTGCCGGCGTTCGACAGCGAAGCGATCGCGGAACGGGACTGGGTGCAGGCGAGCCAAGCGCAGTTCGCGCCGCTCGAGGTTGGCGAGCGCCTGTGGGTCGGGGCGAGCTGGCACCGGCCACCACCGAACCGGATTGCCGTGCGCATCGACCCGGGTCTTGCCTTCGGCACCGGCAGCCACTCAAGCACGAGGCTGGCTCTCGCCTTTCTCGAGGAAACCATCCGCGGTGGCGAGCGCGTCCTCGACTATGGCTGCGGCACGGGCATATTGGCCATCGCCGCCGCCAAGCTCGGCGCAAGGCAGGTCGACGCCGTGGATCTCGACCCCCGGGCAGTAGAGACGACGCGCGCCAATGCGCTCGCCAATGCGGTCGCGCTGACGGCAGCGCTACCCGACGCGCTGAGCGCAGTCGATTACGATGTCATCGTGGCCAACATCCTCGCCCAGCCGCTGATCGAACTCGAACCGCTCTTTGCGCAGCGTAGCGCCCGCGTCGCGCTATCCGGAATCCTGGAGACGCAGGCGGCGGAGGTGGCGCAAGCGTACGCCGCACGGTTCGATATGCACATCTCGAGCCGCGACGAAGGCTGGGTTCTGCTCGTGGGCGCGCGGAAGTGAGCCTCATTACGCGCTGTCCGGCGTGCGGCACTGCTTTCCGGGTGCGACGCGAGCAGCTGGCCACCCATTTCGGCAGCGTTCGTTGCGGCAAATGCGATAACGTCTTCAACGGCGTCACCGCGTTGGTAGAGGAGGGCGGGGAGGGGCGGTCGTCTGATTTTTCGCCGCAGGTCGAGTTGCTGCCCCCGTCGCCCCCGCCCCGGGAGACGACGCGCACAGACGACGAAGAGCGGCTGCCGAATTTCATGGCGCCTGCCGCGCCGGCGCGCCGGCGCGCGTGGATCTGGGCGCTAGCGACAGCGGTCGCGGCCGTTCTCCTGGCGGCGCAAGTGGGATATCGCTATCGCGCTGAGATCGCGACGTTGATGCCCGCGACCCGCGCACCGCTCCTCGCCACCTGCCAGTGGCTCGGATGCAAGGTAGCTCTGCCGCGGCGTGCCGAAGTCCTGAGTATCGAATCGTCGGATTTACAGGCCGATCCGCGCCGGCAGAACGTCATCGTATTGCATGCCTTGATCCGCAACCGCTCCCGCTTGCCGCAGCAGTACCCTGCGCTCGAGCTCACGCTCACCGATGAAGGCGGTCAACCGGTGCTGCGGCGCGTGCTGCTGCCGAGCGACTATGTCGAGCTGGAACGCGTGAGCGGCGGCATCGCGGCGGGCGGTGAGGCGGCGCTGCGCGTATACCTCGACTCCAGCGGCGCCCCCGTCACCAGCTATCGTCTCTACCTTTTCTATCCCACATGAGCATCCTCGTTACGGGATCGATCGCCTATGACACCATCATGGTATTCCCCGATCGCTTCCGCCATCATCTTCTCGCCGATCAGCTGCACATCCTGAACGTCTGCTTTCTGACACCCGAGATGCGCCGCGAGTTCGGCGGCACGGCGGGGAACATCGGCTACAACCTGAAGCTCCTTGGCGAAGAGCCGCTCGTCATGGCGACCGTCGGGGAAGACATCCAGCCGTACTTGGAACGCTTTGGGGAACTTGGCATTGCGACGCGGCTCTTTACCCGGGTGCCGGGTCAATTCACCGCGCAGGCATTTATCACTACCGACCTGGACGACAATCAGATCACCGCTTTCCACCCTGGTGCGATGAACCACTCGCACAGAAACCATGTGTCGCCCGAGCTCAGGGCGCGGCTCGCGATCATCGCCCCCGACGGCAAGGAAGGGATGCTGCAGCACGCGCGCGAATGCGCCGCGGCGTCGGTGCCGTTCCTCTTCGACCCCGGCCAAGGCCTGCCCATGTTCTCGGGCGAGGAGATCCGCGAGTTCCTGCGCATGGCAGACTACGTCGCCGTGAACGACTACGAAGGCAAACTGCTCGAAGAGAAGACCGGACGCAAGCTGGAAGTCCTGGCGCGAGAGGTCAAGGCACTCGTATGCACACTCGGCGCCAATGGCTCGCTGATTTTCGCCGCCGGCAAGCGCCACGAAGTGCCGTGCGTCAGCGCCGATGCCGTCGTCGACCCGACCGGCTGCGGCGACGCCTACCGCGCAGGCCTGCTCTATGGCATTGCGCGCGGCTGGGATTGGGACAGCACCGGCAAGCTCGGTGCCCTAATGGGTGCGCTCAAGATCGCCCGGCGAGGGGCTCAGAACCACACCGCGACGCGCGACGAGATTGAACGCCGGTTCCGCGGCGCGTTCGGCTATTCACCCTGGCGGAAATGAGGCTCTGATTTTCGCCGCGTACTCCTCGAGCTTATCGCGCGGCGGGTTCTTCACCGGCCAGGTGAGCGCCATGCCGTCGGCCTCGTAGCGTGGAACCAGATGGATGTGGTAGTGGAACACCGTTTGCCCAGCCGCCCTGCCGTTCGCTTGGTACACCGAGAGGCCGTGGGGCGCGAAGGCGTGTCGGATGGCGCGCGAAACTCGCAGCATTGCGTGGGCGACCGCTGACGCTTGACCGGGCTGCAGCCCAAAAATGTTCTCGACATGTGCCTTCACGGTCACAAGCACGTGACCCGGATTCACTTGGCCGAGGTCCATGAAGGCGAGGGTGTGCTCATCTTCGTACACTACCGTGGCTGGAATCTGCCGCGCCACGATCCTGCAGAACACGCAATCGCTCAAGCCTCGCCTCCGGGAGCCTGATACCCGGGGCATGCTACCTGATAGAGGGTGCGGTCTTCGAGTCGCAGGGCGCTGAGCGCGCCGCCCCACACGCATCCGCTATCGAGGCCGACGATCTTGCCTTGGAGGACAAGCCCGAGCTGCGACCAGTGTCCGAAAAGCAGCGTATAGGTATCCGCCCGCATGCGGGTCTCGTACCAGCGCAGGAAGCCAGGCCGTGGCTGCGTGCCCTTGCCCTTCAGGTCCATGCGGCCCGCGCGGTCGCAGAAGCGCATCCGTGTCATGGCATTCACGATGACTCGCAGCCGCTCCCAGCCTGTCAGCGCGTCGTCCCATCGGTCGGGTTTACCGCCGTACATGTGCTTGAGGAATTCCCCGTAGTTGGGGCTGGCGAGCACGCGCTCGACTTCCTGCCCGAGCAAAAGCGCCTTCGCGATGTTCCACTGTGGCAACAAGCCGGCATGGACCATCGCGTAGGAGCCCTTCGCGTGCATCATCGGGCGCCGCCGCAGCCATGCGACGAGCTCGGCCGCGTCGGGCGCTGCCAGCACGTCGCCGAAGGTGTCGCCCGCGTGCGCGCGCGCGACGCCTTCGTGTTGCGCGACCAGATGCAGGTCGTGGTTGCCGAGCACGACCACCGCGCGATTTTCGAGGGTTCTCACGAAGCGCAATACGTCGAGCGACTTCGGCCCGCGGTTGACCAGGTCGCCGACGAACCAGAGCCGATCGGCAGACTCGTTGAATGAGACTTTGCCGAGCAGCTGTTGCAGCTCGTCGTAGCAGCCTTGCACGTCGCCAATCGCATACGTCGCCATACCTGGTGACTATAGCGTGGGGCGCTAGCCTCAGAAGCTCGCGTCCAGCCGGCGGTACTGGATCGCCTCGGCGATGTGCTCGGCACCGATCGAACTCCTTTGTGCAAGATCGGCGATGCTGCGTGCGACGCGCAACACGCGGTGATACGCGCGCGCCGAGAGAAGCAGGCGCGCGAGCGCATGACGCAGCAGCTGATCGCCTTCGCGGTCGGTCGCGCAATGGTTGTCGATCTCCCGCGTGCCGAGCAGGCTGTTAGGCTTGCCTTGGCGATCGAGTTGGGCACGGCGTGCGGCTTCGACCCTTTGCCTTATTGAGCTTGTCGCCTCCCCCGGCGCCGGCGCGACCAGTTCGCTCTCGCGCGGCGGCGGGACCTCTAGCTTGATGTCGATCCGGTCCGCGAGCGGCCCGGACACGCGACCACGGTAGCGCGCGATACGCTCTGGCGTGCACCGGCAGCGGCCACTACGGTCGCCGCAATGCCCGCAGGGGCAGGGGTTCATTGCTGCAACGAGTTGGAAGCGGGCCGGGAACTGCGCTTGGCGCGCGGCCCGCGCGATCGACACGCGGCCTGTTTCGAGCGGCTCGCGCAACGCCTCCAGCACGTCACGGTCGAACTCCGGCAGCTCGTCGAGAAACAGCACGCCATGGTGCGCGAGCGAGATTTCCCCCGGTCGCGGCAGGATGCCGCCCCCGACCAGGGCGGCCGTAGAAGCGCTGTGATGCGGCGCGCGGTAGGGCCGCTCGCCCCAGCGCAGCGCTTCGAAGCCATTACCCGATACCGAGTGGATCGCTGCGACTTCGAGCGCCTCTGCCTCCGAAAGCTCGGGCAGGATTCCCCGGAAGCGCGCGGCAAGCATCGACTTCCCGGTACCCGGCGGCCCAACCATCAGCACGCTGTGGCCGCCGGCTGCGGCCACCTCGAGCGCCCGTTTCGCCTGTTGCTGCCCCTTGACTTCGCCGAAGTCGGCGTACGAACTGGCGGCACAATGCGCTTCGCCGATGTACGGCTTAAGCGGGGCTTCGCCAGCGAGGTGGGCCACCACTTCGAGTAGGGTTCGCGCCGGCAGAATCCGAGCGCCGTCGGCGAGCGCAGCCTGCGGAGCGTTGCCCTCTGGCAGGACGAACGCGCGCCCCGCTGCACGCACTGCAAGCGCCATGGCGAGCGCACCCCTTACCGCCCTCAGCTCGCCGGTAAGCGAAAGCTCGCCCGCGAACTCCTGGCCGGCGAGCGCCTGCGCGGCAAGCTGACCGCTCGCGGCGAGAATGCCGAGTGCAATCGGCAGGTCGAAGCGGCTGGAATCCTTAGGCAGCTCGGCGGGTGCGAGATTGACGGTAATCCGGCGCACCGGGAACTCGAAGTGTGCGTGGTTGAGCGCCGCGCGCACCCGGTCGCGCGCCTCGCGCACCTCCGTATCGGGCAGCCCGACGACGTGGAACGCGGGCAGCCCAGGGCCGAGATGCACTTCCACGCTTACTTCTGGCGCATCGATACCGGCAAGCGCGCGGCTCGCAACTGTAGCGACCGTCATGGCGCTCCTCTCGCTGACTAGGAGAAAGGAACGCTGGTGGCGCCGCGCCGGTTTACCGAGACTTGCGTGACTCGAGCTCGGCGATGCGCGCTTCGAGCTCCGCGAGCTTCGCCTGCGCACGCTCGAGCAGCTTCTTCTGCACCTCGAAATCCTCGCGCAGCACAAGATCGAGTCGGTCGAACCACGCCGCAAGAAGCGCGCGAAGGTTTTTCTCTATGTCCTGTGCCGGCGAGTTGCGCAGTGCCTCGTCGATGCGGCTGCGCAGCTCATCGAAAAGTTTGGAGTCGATCACCCACCGAAAGGTACTCCAAGCCCTGCGCACCAATGGCGAGCAGGCCAATAGCCTGACCCGCACCAAGATGGTGCGGGAGCTTAACCCGCGTGTAGCAAGCAATTGATCACGCGAAGAATTCTAGGGTGGCACAGGAGATGCTACGTAGCGGCGTCACCTCATTTCCAATTCAAGGGAGAACCCTTCGATGCGCAAGTCCATCCTAACCCTCTCCGCCGCAGCGGCGCTTTCCGCGCCGGTGCTTGCCGTTGCGGAGTCACCCCCGCCGGTAACCGGGAACATGTCGATCGTCAGCGACTACCGCTTTCGCGGCATTTCTCAAACCTATCTCGGGCCGGCGATCCAGGGCGGCATCGATTACTCGCATCCGAGCGGGATCTATATCGGCAACTGGAACTCGAGCGTGGCAAGCCAGGTGTACACCGGCGGCTCTGGCATCGAGATGGATTTCTACGGCGGGTGGAAAACCACGTTCGGCGACATCGGCCTCGACATCGGCACGATCTATTACTACTACCACAACGCGGAGTTCGACGGCGGCGCCGGCAAGGCGGACTTCGACAACTGGGAAGTCTATGTAGGTGCGAGCTGGAAGTGGCTCTCGGCCAAATTCTTCTATGCGCTCACCGACTATTTCGGCCTCAACAACGAGCAGGCGGCCGGCGCTTACTGGTTGAACAAAAACACAGGGGCGACCCTCACTCCGGCGGGGGGGTCGGACGGCACGTGGTATCTCGATCTCAGCGCCACCTTCCCGATCAACAAGCAGCTCTCCGTGGTCGCCCACTACGGAATGCTCGAAGTCGAGAAGTACAGCGAGCTTGACTACAAAGACTGGAAGCTTGGAGTTACGTACGACCTGAACGGCTGGATCCTTGGCGCCGCATACGTGGATACAGACGCCGACAACGGGTGGTACTACACCGGGGGCAGCAAAGGCAACAAGGAATCCGGCAAAAGCACCGTTGTGCTTTCGGTGATGAAGACGTTCTGAACTTGCGGAGGAGTCATGAAACTAGTTACGGCAATCATCAAGCCGTTCAAGCTCGACGAGGTTCGTGAGGCGCTGTCCGCCATCGGCGTGCAGGGCATCACGGTCACCGAGGTCAAGGGCTTCGGACGGCAGAAGGGGCATACCGAGCTCTATCGCGGCGCCGAGTACGTGGTCGATTTCCTTCCCAAGGTGAAGGTGGAGGCCGCGATCAAGTCGGAGCTGCTCGAACAGGCGATCGAGGCGATCGAGAAATCCGCGAACACCGGCAAGATCGGCGACGGCAAGATCTTCGTGTTCGATCTTGAGAAAGTCATTCGCATCCGCACCGGCGAGACCGATGCGGCGGCGCTCTGAGGAGAACGAGATGAAGAAATTCTGCGCATTCCTGGCGCTGGTGCTCTCGCTCACTTTCGCGGGCGCGACGCTGGCGCAAGACAAGCCGGCGGCGACGCCGGATAAGCCGGCCGCGGCCGAAGTGAAGAAGGAGGAAGCGAAGCCGGCCCCCCCGACACCCAACAAAGGCGACGTTGCCTGGATGCTGGTATCGACCGCGCTGGTCCTGATGATGAGCGTGCCGGCGCTGGCGCTGTTCTATGGCGGCATGGTGCGTTCGAAGAACGCGCTGTCGATGCTGATGCAAGTATTCGTGGTGTTCTCGCTGGTCACCGTGCTGTGGTGCATCTACGGCTACAGCCTGGCGTTCACCGAGGGCAATGCATACTTCGGCGGCTTCGATCGCCTGTTCCTCAAAGGCGCGGTCCCCGACGCACTGAAGGGCGACTACGCCATGGCGGCAACGTTTAGCAAGAACACCCCCATTCCCGAAATCGTGTTCATCGCCTTCCAGGCGACCTTCGCTGCCATCACCTGCTGCCTTGTGCTCGGCGCTATCGCGGAGCGCGCCAAGTTCTCCGCCGTGCTCGTATTCATAACGTTGTGGTTTACGTTCAGCTACGCCCCGATCGCCCACATGGTGTGGTTCTGGATGGGACCCGACGCCTACACCAGCGCGAAGGTCGTCGACGAGATGAACGCCAAGGCCGGCTTGATATGGCAGTGGGGCGCACTCGACTTCGCCGGTGGAACAGTCGTGCACATCAATTCCGGCATCGCCGGATTAGTAGGCGCCTATCTGATCGGCAAGCGGATCGGCTACGGCAAGGAAGCGATGCCGCCGCACAACCTCACGCTGACGATGATCGGTGCTGCCCTGCTCTGGACCGGCTGGTTTGGCTTCAACGCCGGTTCCGCCCTGGAGGCGAATAGCGTGGCAGCTCTTGCGTTCCTGAACACCTTCCTCGCCACTGCGTGCGCGGTGCTCGCCTGGTGCCTCGGCGAGGCCTTGTTCAAAGGCAAGCCCTCGATGCTGGGCGCCGCCTCCGGCGCGGTTGCCGGCCTAGTGGCGATCACTCCGGCGGCCGGCAACGTCGGCATTCCCGGCGCGTTCGTCATCGGCTTCCTAGCCGGGTTCGTCTGCCTGTGGGGCGTGAACGGGTTGAAAAAAATGCTCGGAGCCGACGATTCACTCGACGTGTTCGGCGTGCACGCCGTCGGCGGAATTCTCGGAGCGCTGCTGACCGGCGTATTCAACGATCCTACTTTGGGCGGGCCGGGAATTCCGGATTGGGTGACGATGCAATCGAGCTATCCCGGCATCGGCGCGCAGCTCTGGATTCAGCTCAAAGGGGTCATCACGACCTTGGTCTGGTCCGGCGTCGTAGCCGCGATCGCGTACAAGCTGGTCGACCTCACGATCGGGCTGCGGGTACCTGAAGACGAGGAACGCGAGGGCTTGGACACAACCTCGCACGGCGAGGCTGCATACCGGATGTAAGATTGGATGTAAGTAGTCACTCCAATACATAAGAAGGGCGCTTCGGCGCCCTTCTTACTTGCCTGCAACTTTCGCCAGAAGCGTCAGAAGTTGCGTTCTCTCGTCTGCCGTGAGCCGCGCGGCCACGCGCCGTTCGTGCGCCCGGATGCGGTGCTTGACGTCCCCGACCAGCGCGCGGCCGGCTCGCGTGAGAAGCAGTCCGTTCGTGCGCCGGTCCTCCCCGCGGTGGCGCTCCACGAGGCCGCGGGCTTCCAGCCGGTCGAGCACGCCGACGAGCGTGGAACGGTCGAGGCCGACCGCCTGAGCGAGCCGCGTCTGGGTCACGCCCGGATTCGCGTCGAGGATCAGAAGGATCCCCACGCGGCCGGGCGGCAGATCGCTTACGGTCTCGCCGAAGTCGCGGAACACCGCCTGCTGGGCGAGGCGCAATCGGTAGCCGAGAAGACCGGGCAGCAGTCCGGGCCGCAGGATTTGTTTGGGCTCCAAACGATTGGTACCATCGTAAGTTCTCCCCGCGGCGCATGCAAATCACCCTGGAAGGCCACCCCGAGCCGGTGCCGGTGCATTCGGGCGACACGCTGCTCGCTTCCTTGCGAAGCGCTGGCATCGCGTTTCCGCTCTCCTGTCAAGCGGGGAACTACTTTTTCAGTCGATGAAGGTCTGCCGCTTCGACAACGACCGCCTTGGGCTGGTCGAGGGTAGCGAGGTGCTCGACGTGAGCGACGCGCTCGCCGCTATACAGCCACCGAAGTGGCCCTACCGCCATGGCGACGCGCTGATCGCGCACTTGCCCGCGGTGCTGGAGAAGGCGAAGGTACTGGCAGCAGACGCGGCACGCCGGCCGCTCTCCGCAGTCCGGCTGCGGCCACCGGTCGCCAACCCTTCGAAGATCGTCAATGCTCCCATCAACTACCAGGCGCACATCGACGAGGCGAAACGCGACCAGGGCATCGCCCACGGCCGTGAAATCAAGACCATTGCGGACTGGGGGCTCTTTCTGAAGTCGCCGAGCTCGCTTGCGGGCGCAGGCGACGGCATCAAGCTGCGCTTTCGTGAGCGACGCAACGATCACGAGGTCGAGCTCGCTGTGGTCATCGGCCGCGAGGCGAACCGCGTCGGCCGCGCGAGTGCGCTCGACTACGTCTGCGGCTACTCGATCGGCCTCGACATGACGCTACGCGGCCCGGAGCTTCCAAGTTTTCGCAAGTCGATCGACACGTACAGCGTGCTCGCGCCATGGCTCGTTACGCGGGACGAAGTCCCCGACCCGGGAAACCTCGAGTTGTGGCTCACGGTCAACGGCGAGCCGCGGCAGCGCTCGAACACGAGCCGCATGGTGTACGACGTTCCCCGACTGATCGAGTACGCGACGAGCTTCTACACCCTCTACCCGGGCGATCTGATCTTCAGCGGTACGCCCGAGGGCGTCGGCCCGGTTAAGCCCGGCGACGAGATCCGCGCCGGAATCGAACGTATCGGTGAATTTGCGATCCGCGTTGCTCCAGACTACGCGGGATAAAATTTCGCCTTTCGAGGAACGTCATGGGTTACGCCATCCCGCTGTGGACCCCGCCGGTACTTCCGGTCGCTGGCACGGCTGACAGCTTTCCGGTCCGGCGAATCTTCTGCGTCGGTCGCAACTACGCCGAGCATCAGAAGGAGATGGGGGGCGACGGGCGCGAGCAGCCGTTCTTCTTCATCAAGAGCGCGCACGCCCTCGTTCCCGGCGGCGGCGAGGTGCGCTATCCCGCGAAGACCTCCAACTACCATTACGAAACCGAGCTCGTGGTCGCGCTTGCGAAAGGCGGGCGACGTATCGACGCCAAGCGCGGCAACGATCACGTGTTTGGCTACGCCGTCGGCCTCGACATGACGCGCCGCGATCTGCAGCAGTGGGGCAAGGACCACGGCAGGCCTTGGGACTTTGGCAAGGACTTCGACCAGGCCGCGCCATGCGGCGCGCTGGTGCCGGCGGCGAAGATCGGCCACCCGGCGCGCGGCGGCATTTGGCTCACAGTCAACGGCAAGCAGCGCCAGCGCGCGGATCTCGGCGACATGATCTGGTCGGTGCCGGAACAGATCGCGTACCTTTCCGAGTATTACACGCTGGAGCCGGGCGATCTTATCTATTCCGGGACGCCGGCCGGCGTGGGCCCGGTCAAGCCCGGCGACGAGCTGCACGCCGGGATCGACGGGGTCGGCGAGCTCAAGGTAAAAATCCTGCCGCCGTTGTGAAGCTGTACACGTACTTTCGCAGCTCCGCCGCGTTTCGTGTCCGCATTGCGCTCAATCTGAAAGGGCTCGCCTACGAGCCGGTGTTCATTCATCTCGCCAAAGGGGAACACCGGAAACCGGAATACGCGGACAAATACCCCCAAGGCCTTTTGCCGACTCTGCTCGCGAACGGGCTCGAACTGTCGCAATCGCTCGCCATCATCGAGTACCTCGACGAAACCCAGCCGAGCCCTGCGCTTCTTCCGCGCGACGCGCCGGGCCGCGCGCGCGTGCGCAGCCTCGCGCTGCTTGTTGCCTGCGAGATCCATCCGCTTAACAATCTGCGCACGCTGCAATACCTCAAGCGCGAGCTCGGCCATGACCAGGATCAGATCGATGCCTGGTACCGCCATTGGATCGCCGACGGCCTCGCCAAGCTGGAGGGCGACCTGCTTCGCGGCAAGAAGAGCAGGTTCTGCCACGGCGACACGCCAACGATGGCCGACTGCTGCCTGGTGCCGCAGATCTTCAACGCGAAGCGCTACAACTGTGACCTCGCTCCCTACCCGGCGATAATGCGCGTGTTCGACGAGTGCATGAAGCTCGAGGCATTTGCCTGCGCGCAGCCCGACCAGCAACCCGATGCGGAATGACACGATGACCGACCCAGCCCCCTATCGACGACCGTACCGGGATACCCAACCGCCATACCTCTTTCCGCCGTACGCATCCACCGTAAAGCGCGCGCCGACGCAGCCGCTGGTGGCTTTGTCGCATACGCTTTCGGAGCTCACCGCGCCGATATTCGGCTACGGCGATATCAAGCCGGCGGACAATGACCTCACCCAGCAGCATAAGGGCGAGCCGCTTGGCGAGCGCATCGTCGTAAGCGGCCGCGTGCTCGATGAGAACTCAAGGCCGCTTCCCGGCATCCTGATCGAGATCTGGCAGGCGAATGCCGCCGGGCGCTACAACCACCGTGTCGACCAGCATGATGCGCCGCTCGACCCGAACTTCACCGGCGCCGGCCGCGTGCTGACCGATACCGAAGGGCGCTACCGCTTCCTGACGATTCGTCCGGGCGAGTACCCATGGCGCAATCATTACAACGCCTGGCGGCCGGCGCACATCCATTTCTCGCTCTTCGGCCCGGCGATCGTGCAGCGGCTTATTACGCAGATGTACTTCCCAGGCGACCCGCTGCTCGAGTACGACCCGATGTTCACCTGCGTGCCGGATCAGAAGGCGCGCAGCCGTCTGATTTCCACGTTCGACTGGGAGACCACGCAGCCCGAGTTCGCGCTCGGCTACCGCTTCGACATCGTGCTGCGCGGGCGCGAGGCGACGCCGATGGAGAACCGCCGATGAGCCTGCGCGGCACGACGTCACAGACGATCGGCCCGTATCTGCGGATCGGGCTGGAGTGGATGGTGATCGAAGACCTGGCGCCGCAAGGCGTCGCCGGCGAGCGCGTGCGCATCGAGGGGCGTGTGCTCGACGGCGACGGCAAGCCGGTCAATGATGCGGCGGTCGAGATCTGGCAAGCCAACAGCCGTGGCAAGTACGCAAGCCCCGAGGACGCGCAATCGAAGCCGCTAGAGCAGAGCTTTCGCGGCTACGGCCGTGCGCTCACCGACGATGCGGGCGCTTTTCGCTTCCGCACGATCAAGCCCGGCCGCGTGCCAGGCCCCGCCGGCAAGCTGCAGGCGCCGCACATTACCGTCACCATATTCATGCGTGGGCTGCTCAAGCAGCTCCAAACCCGCATCTACTTCCCCGACGATCCGGCCAACGCGGACGATCCGGTGCTCAACCTGATCCCGGCTGAGCGCCGCGATACGCTGATCGCGAAGAGGCGCGCGGACAGCGAGTTCGAGTGGGATGTGGTGTTGCAGGGCAATAACGAGACGGTGTTCTTCGATTTCTGAGCCTCGAGCTCGTCTTTTCGGACGCGCATACCGCCGAAGCGCTCTCAGACGAGAAGCTGCTCGCGGCCATGGCGCGCTTTGAAGCGGCGCTCGCCCGCGCCAGCACAGGTCTTGTTCCGCTCGCGCACGCTGAAACGATTGCGCGCGTCTGTGAGATCGCCTCTTTCGATATCGTAAGGCTCGCGAATGAGGCGAGGCACGCGGGCACGCTCGCAATTCCGTTCGTGAAGGAGCTCACCGCACAGGTCCCTGGTGAAGCCGCGCGCTATGTCCACTTCGGCGCGACCAGCCAGGACGCGATCGATACTGCGGTGGTGCTCTGCCTGAAGGAAGCGGCGCAACGGGTGCTGGTATGGGCGCGCCGGCTCGGCGATGCCGCAGCGCGGCTTGCCGATCGCTACCGGGATACGCCAACCGTGGCGCGCACGCTGCTGCAGCCCGCGACGCCAGTCCCGTTCGGCTGGAAGGCTGCAGTGTGGCTCACGCTGGTGGCGAGCTCGTATAGGCAGTTTCGCGCCGCGGCCGATGATGCGAGCGTCCTGCAGTTCGGCGGTCCCGCCGGGACGCTGGCAGCCTTTGGAAGCGATGGCGAGTCAGTCAGCACGCGCCTTGCCGAGCAACTCGGACTTAGAAAATCTCTCATCCCCTGGCACAGCGCCCGCGATCGCTTCGCCCGCTTCGGCGCCGAAGCCGCTATCCTTGCCGGCGCCGCCGGAAAAATAGCGCGCGACGTTTCGCTGTTGATGCAGCCCGAAGTTGGCGAGGCGTTCGAGCCGGCAAGTGTGGGTCGCGGCGGCTCATCCGCCTTGCCGCACAAGCGCAACCCCGCGGCCTGCCTGCTCGCGTTGGAAGCTTCTCAGCGCGCTCCGGCGCTTGCGGCCAGCCTGATGGCGAATCTTGTGCCCGAGCACGAGCGCGGCCTGGGACAGTGGCAGGCGCAATGGCTGACGCTAAGAAGCCTCGTGTGCGCTACGGCGAGCGGCGTTGCCGCCATGGCGCAAGCGCTTGAAGGCCTGGAGGTACGCACCGATACCATGGCGGCAAACCTGGAGCGGACCCAGGGACTGGCGTTCTCCGAAGCGGTGTCTGTCCGACTCGCGCAGGCGCTTGGCAAGTCCGCTGCGCACACGCTCACCGAAAAACTCTGCGCCCGCGCCGTGGCGGAGAAGAAGCACTTGCGTGAAGTCCTGCTCGCCGAAGACGACGTTACCAGGATTATTCCGGCGGACGAGGTTGAAACGCTGTTTGACGCGAAGCGCGCCTTCGGCTCTGCGAAACCGATGATCGACCGCGTGCTCGCTACCTGGCGCGAAACAGCGCCCTGACCTCGTCGGGGATGTGCTCGCCTTTCAGGGACGTGCCAGGTCCGCCGGCATAACGTCCCCAGACGCGCTTCTCGCTGCCCTGCGCGAGCGTCGTGCCATCGTCGCGCAGGATGTCGTGCGCGACCACGAAGGAAGCGCCGCCAAAGCGCGCGATTCGCGAGCGCACTTCGCAACGGTCTCCGTGCTGCGCCGGCGCGACGAACTGGCAGTCCGCCGCGACCAGCGGCATCGCGAGATGCTGTTCGCGCATGCGCTTCGGCCCATAGCCGACCGAGCCCATGAAGGCCCAGGTGGCGGCGTCCATCCAGCGGAAATAGGTCGGGTAAAAGATGATCCCGGCGGGGTCGCAGTCACCCCAGTGCACCTCGCAGGGGAAATATCCCACAATCGAGTGGAACTCGTTCACCGGTCGATTATAAGCCGTTGACACATCAGGACTTGATGGGCAGAATCCGACGCGCCGCGCCGATTTGATGCTCAGCTTGCGGGCGCGTTACAAATACCGCTAAAGAGGCGCGCCCGAAGCCCGTTCTCTGCAAGCCGAGCGGGCTTTTTCGCTTTCAGTCATGGACAACATCGAAGCGTTCCTGCGCGAGAAGATTCTCCTGCTCGACGGGGCCATGGGCACCATGATCCAGCGCGCGCGGCTGGCGGAGGAAGATTACCGCGGCGCGCGCTTCCGCGATTGGCCGCGCGAACTCCGCGGCAACAACGACTTGTTGTCGCTCACGCAGCCGCGGCTCGTGCGCGCGATCCACAGCCAGTACCTGCAGGCCGGCGCCGACATCATCGAGACCAATACCTTCAACTCCACCGCGATCGCGCTTGCCGACTACGGCATGGAGTCGCTTGCGCGGGAGTTCAACCGCGCAGCCGCGCGGCTCGCGACCGAAGCGGCGCGCGAATGGCAAGCGCGCACCCCCGATCAGGCGCGCTTTGTTGCTGGCGTGCTCGGGCCGACCAACAAGACCGCCTCAATTTCGCCCGACGTGAACGACCCAGGCTTCCGCGCGGTTACCTTCGACGAGCTCGTGGCCGCGTACGGTGACGCGGTGGCCGGATTGCTCGAAGGCGGGGTCGACCTGCTGCTGGTGGAGACGGTGTTCGACACGCTGAATGCCAAGGCGGCGCTATTCGCGATCGAGCAAACATTCGCGGCGCGGTCGCAGCGAGTGCCGGTGATCGTCTCCGGCACCATCACCGACGCGTCGGGACGCACGCTGTCCGGCCAGACCGCCGAGGCGTTCTATAACTCGGTGCGCCATGCCCGGCCGCTTGCGGTGGGCCTTAACTGCGCGCTGGGCGCGAAGGAGCTCAGGCCCTACGTCGAGGAGCTCGCCGCGATCGCGGAAAGCTATGTCTCGTGCCATCCGAACGCGGGTCTGCCCAATGCGTTCGGGGAGTACGAGGACACCCCGGAATCGATGGCCGCCCACGCCGCCGAATGGGCGCGCGCCGGCTGGCTCAACCTGGCCGGCGGCTGCTGCGGCACCACGCCGGAGCACATTCGGGCAATCGGGGAGGCCCTCCGTCCGCTCGCCCCGCGTCGCATTCCAGAAAGAGCACGCGCGCTACGCCTCTCGGGTCTGGAGCCGCTCAACGTGGATGACAGATCGCTCTTCGTCAACATCGGCGAGCGCACCAACGTCACCGGCTCGCGTGCCTTCGCGCGCCTGGTGCTTGGCGGCGATTACGCCGGCGCGCTCGCGGTCGCGCGGCAGCAGGTGGAGAACGGCGCGCAGCTGATCGATGTCAACATGGACGAAGCGATGCTCGACTCCGAGAAGGCCATGGCGACCTTCCTGCGACTGGTCGCGGCCGAGCCCGACATCGCGCGGGTACCGGTGATGATCGACAGCTCCAAGTGGAGCGTGATCGAGGCCGGCCTGAAATGCGTGCAGGGCAAGCCGATCGTCAATTCGATCTCGCTTAAGGAAGGCGAAAGCGAGTTTCTCCGCCAGGCAACCCTTTGCCGACGCTACGGGGCCGCCGTGGTGGTCATGGCGTTCGACGAGCAAGGACAAGCCGATACGTTGGAGCGGCGCATCGCGGTGTGCCGGCGCGCTTATGAGCTCCTTCTCCATGAGGCGGGATTTCACCCCGAGGATATCGTCTTCGATCCGAACATCTTCGCGGTTGCCACCGGCCTCGAAGAGCACGCGCGCTACGCGATCGACTACATCGAAGCGGTGCGCTGGATCCGCGCCAACCTGCCGCATGCCAAGGTCTCGGGCGGCGTGTCGAATCTCTCCTTCTCGTTCCGCGGCAACGACCCGGTGCGCGAGGCCATGCACACGGCATTTCTCTACCACGCGATCCGCGCCGGCCTGACGATGGGCATCGTGAACGCCGGACAGCTCGGCGTATACGAGCAGGTGGCACCCGAGCTGCGGCAGCGGGTGGAGGACGTTCTTTTCGACCGCAGACCGGATGCGACCGAGCGCCTGGTCGAGTTCGCGGCGACTGTCAAGGCTGGCGCCCGGGAAAGCACCAAGGACGAGGCGTGGCGCTCGGCGAGCGTCGGGAGCCGCTTGGCGCATGCCCTGGTGAACGGCATCTCGAGCCACATCATCGCCGACACCGAGGAGGCGCGACGCCAGTGCGCGCGGCCCATCGAGGTCATCGAGGGGCCCCTGATGGACGGCATGAACGTGGTGGGCGATCTTTTCGGTGCAGGCAAGATGTTCCTGCCGCAGGTGGTGAAATCGGCGCGTGTCATGAAGCAGGCGGTGGCGCACCTCGTGCCGTACATCGAGGCCGAAAAAGCGAAAAGCGGCGAAGCCAGCCGCTCCAAAGGACGACTCGTGCTCGCCACGGTGAAGGGCGACGTGCACGACATCGGCAAGAACATCGTGGGCGTCGTTCTCCAATGCAATAACTACGAGGTGCTGAACCTCGGCGTGATGGTCCCGGCCGAGACGATCCTCGAGACGGCGCGGCGTGAAGGCGCTGACGCCATCGGCCTCTCCGGCCTGATCACGCCTTCGCTCGAGGAAATGGTTCACGTGGCGCGCGAGATGGAGCGCGCCCGACTTAAGCTCCCGCTTCTCATCGGCGGCGCTACCACTTCGCGCGTGCACACCGCCGTGAAGATCGCGCCGAACTATTCCGGGCCCGTGGTGTACGTTCCGGACGCGTCGCGCAGCGTTCCAGTGGTGCAGAACCTGCTCGCCGAGAAGCCAGAAGCGTATGTCGCCGAAGTGCGCGCCGACTACGAGCGCATCCGGGTCCAGCACCGGGACAAGAAGGGTCCCGGGCCGCTGCACACGCTCGCGGAGGCGCGCAGACGGGGCCACAAGGTCGATTGGCGCAATTACGTTCCGCCGGCGCCCTTCAAGCCGGGCCTCACTGTACTGCGCCGTTATCCGCTTGCGGAGCTCGTCGACTACATCGACTGGGGACCATTCTTCCAGGCCTGGGAGTTGTCGGGGCCATATCCGAAGATCCTCGAAGACCCGGTCGTAGGTCCGGCGGCGCGCAAGCTGTTCGCCGAATCGCAGGAGACGCTGGCGCGCATCGTGCGCGAAGACATCGTCGAGGCGAACGGCGTTTTCGCACTCTATCCGGCGGCGCAGGTCGATTCCGACGACATCGAGATCTACGCGGACGAGGAACGCGCCAGTCGGTTGATGACCTGGCACAACCTCCGGCAGCAGAACCACAAGCCCGAAGGTCGCGCTAACCTCTGCCTGGCCGACTTCGTCGCGCCGCGGGCGAGCGGCGTACGCGACTGGGTGGGCGCATTCGCCGTATGCGCCGGCGGCATCGAGGCACGCGTTGCCGAGCTGGAGAAACGCGGCGACGACTACAACGCGATCATGCTCAAGGTGCTGGCCGACCGGCTGGCGGAGGCGTTCGCCGAGCGGCTGCATGAGCGCGTACGGCGCGAGTTTTGGGGCTACGCGGCAGCGGAGCGACTGAGCCGTCCTGAGCTTATCGCCGAGCGCTACCGTGGCATCCGGCCCGCGCCCGGATATCCAGCGTGCCCCGACCATACCGCGAAGGCGGGCCTGTTTCGCCTGCTCAGCGCGCAGGAGAACGCAGACATGCGGCTCACCGAGTCGTTCGCCATGCTGCCGGCGTCCGCGGTTTCCGGCTTCTATCTTGCGCACCCGGATGCGAGCTATTTCGCGGTCGGCAAGATCGCGCGCGATCAGATTGAGGACTACGCCCGGCGCAGTGGCACGAGCGTGGCCGAAGCGGAGAAGTGGCTCGCGCCCTATCTCGCCTATGAGGTCGGAACCGCGTCGCTATAATCGGCCGCATGGGAAAAGGTGACAAGCGCACGCGGCGCGGCAAGATCTATCGCGGCAGCTACGGCAAGAAGCGGCCGCATCGCGCGCCCAAGCCCAAGAAATCCTAGCCTATCTCGCTAGTTCTCTTCGCGCCGGCCGACCGGCAGACCGAGCGCCTTGAGCTTGCGGTACAGATGGGTACGCTCGAGCCCCGAGCGGTCCGCGACGCGCGACATGCTGCCGTTTTCGCGCGCGAGCAGGTGCTCGAAATACACCCGCTCGAATGCTTCGCGCGCCTCGCGGTAGGGACGGTCGAACGCTACCTCGGGCAGCGTGCCCGGCGCAGCGCGTGCGCTGAGCACGCGCGTAACGTCCTCGAGCTGAACTTCCTCCTCAAGCGAGCTCAGCGCGAGGTCCTTTACCGCGCTTTCGAGCTCGGCGAGGTTTCCGGGCCAGCCGTGGTGGCGCAGCGCGTTCAACGCCGCGATCGCGAAACGGCGGGACGGACAGACGCGTGCCTCGACCAGCTGCGCCAGCATGCGGGAAGCAAGATCGGGGATGTCCTCGCCAAAGTCGCGCACCGAGGGCAACTTGAGAGTCAGCTCGCCGAGCCGCGCACCGAGTTCCGGATCAAAATCACACTTCTCCGCCAGGGTACGTACGTCGAAAGGCGAGAACGACACCACCCGCACCCGGTGCTTCTCAGCCCGCGGCAGCAGGAATTCGAGATTGCGCTGCTCAGCATGCGCAAGGCGACTGAGGTCCGGGATGAAAACCACGCCGCCAGCCGCCTTTGCGAGCAGCTCCGAGGGCGGCTGCGACAACAGCTCTCCACCGGCGAGGAACGGAGCTCCCGGGGCGACGAGCATGCGCGCGAAGAGCTCCGCACGCATGCCGCGCTCGCCGCGCAAAAGCAGCGGCGCGCCCGAGCCGGCAAGTTGCGCCAGCCGCTTTTTCGCTTCGGCGAGCGCGGGCGAGCGTCCGAGCGCAGCGATGGAGAACTCCGGTGTCGCCGCGCTCTCAGGATTGCGCAGCGCACGCTTTACCGTGGCAAGCAGACGCTGCAGCGCGATCGGCTTCTCGAGAAAGTCGAGCGCACCGATACGCGTCGCCTCGACGGCAGTCTCGATTGTGGCATGACCGGACATCATTACCACCGGCATCGTGAGCTGGCCACTCGCGGCCCACTCCTTGAGCAGCGTGATGCCGTCGGCGTCCGGCATCCAGATGTCCAGTAGCACGAGGTCGGGGCGGGCGCGCTCGCGCAGCCGGCGCGCATCGCTCGCGCTCTCCGCGAGCACCACCTGGTGGCCCTCGTCGGCCAGGATTTCGGACAGGAGCTCCCTGATGCCAATCTCGTCGTCAACGACCAGGATTTGCGCCATTGCCTACGCCGCCTTCGCGAGCGGCAACAGCACACTCACAGATGCGCCGCTCGCCGGACGGTTCTCGATGGTCACAGCGCCGTGGTGCTCGTCGACGATCTTCTTCACCATAGCGAGACCGAGGCCGGTGCCGCGCGGCTTGGTGGTAACGTAAGGCTCGAAGATCCGCGCCATCAGCTCCTCGGGGAAGCCGGCGCCATTGTCCGACACCGCGAGCCTCACGCGGTCGCCCGCAACCTCGGTGCGAACCTCGATGGCCGGGCTCGCGCCGCGCGCGGCGCGGTTCTCGAGCGCGTCCTGCGCGTTCTGCACCAAGTTGTGGATCACCTGCCGAATCTGCGCGCCGTCAGCCCAGACGGGAGGCAACGGGTCGGCAAGGTGCTTGGCGATCGGCACGAAGGAATTCTCATACAGGGCGAGCACCTGTCGCACCAGGCGATTCAGGTCAAGCGGCTTGAGCTCAGGCGCCGGCAGGCGCGCGTAATCGCGGAAATCATCAACCATGGCCTTCAGCGCTGCCACCTGGTTTACGATAGTTTCGATCGAGCGTCGCAGGGTCTCCGCATCTTCCCGGGGCAGCCGGTCTGCGAGCTTCATTTCGAGGCGCTCCGCCGACAGCTGGATCGGCGTAAGCGGGTTCTTGATCTCGTGCGCGAGGCGGCGCGCCACCTCGGCCCACGCGGTGGCGCGCTGCGCCTGGATCAGTCGCGTAATGTCGTCGAACACGACCACGGCGCCACCGCCGGTCGCTCGCGGCAACCGCGCGCCACGCGCGTGCAGCGTCTTGCCGGTCCCCTTGAGCTGGAGCTCGAGCTGCCAGTCGGATTCTTCCTGCTCCACGAAGTGGCTGCGCATATGCGCGGCAAACGATTGGATCTCCGTCCCCAGAATCGCCGAAGCGCCGTGGTTTGACAGCGACAACGCGAGTTCGTGGTCGAACACGAGCACTCCGGCCGACATGTTCGCGAGGATGTTTTCGAGCCGCGCCTTCGCCGCCTCGAGCGCAAGCCGGTTCAACTCTACGCCGCGGCGCGCCTCCTCGAGCTGTCGCGTCATCGAGTTGAACGACTCGGTGAGAACGCCGAGTTCGTCGCGGCTGGTGATCGGCGCGCGGCGCGAGAAATCGCCGCGCGCCACCGCCTGGGTCGCCTGCGCGAGGTTGGCGAGGGGCTGGGCAAGCAGGCCGGACTGGGTCGCCGCTGCCGCGACCGCGACGAACAGCGCCATTAGCAGCGCGAAGGTCAGCGTAACGATGTAAATGCGCTTCAGTCCCTCACGCGAGATTGCGAGCTCCCGGTAGTCGCGGTAGGCAGCCTCGACCGCCTCGGCGCTGCGCGCGAACGATGCCGGCACGCTTTGCCGGAGCTGCAGGAAGCGCGCCTCGCCGGGCAGGTCGAGCGGTACGACGACGCGCAGGGCTAGCGGCCGGCCGACGATTGCGTCCACTGCGCTGTAGGCCCGGGTAAGCCGTGCTTGGCGCAACGCATGCGTCGTGGGAAGCTCGGGCACGAGCTTCGCTACATCCTGCGCAGCGGCTGCGAGCAGCCTGCCGGTGCCGGTGACCACGACGACTTCCTCGACGCCGAGTTGCCCGCGCAGGCGCTCCAGCTGAGCGACGAGTTGCGCCGGAGAGCGCTCCGCAAGCTCGACTGCCATTGCATTCGCCTTGCCCTGCAGGTCGAGCGTCATCTGCTCGATCACGTGCTGCCCGAGGTTGATGCCTCCCTCCAGCGCCGCATCGACCTTGACGTCGAACCACGACTCGATGGACCGTGTCAGGAATTGCACCGACACCGCGTAGACGATCAGCCCCGGCACGACGGCGAGCGCAGCGAAGCGTGCGAGCAGGCGTAGCGTAAGACGTGCGCCAAATACTCGAGCGCGCAGTCCCCGTGCAAGCAGCACAAGCTGCGTCGCCACCAGTGCGGCGAGCAAGGCGGCGAGCGCAGCATTCAGCCCGAGCAGCAGCGGATAGTGGCGCGCGAACAGCGTGGTGTCCGCGCTCGCCGTCGCGAGCAGGAAGAGCCCCACCGCTGCCACCGCCCCCCCGATTATGACGAGCCATTTCATAGCGGCGCCCGCACGATAAAGCGCTTCCAAGGCGACTCTAAATGCAGGTCGCGCCCGGTAAGCGCCGAAAGCTGGAACGGCTTGGGCAGCAGCGCGGTGTCGAGACGCATGCGCACTGCCGCGTCGTAGTCCGCGTCCGAAAGGCGGACCGTATGGTCGACGACCAGCCAGTTACGCACGCGGCTGAGCACGTTGAGCGCCTCCTCGAGCGTTGGGAAGCTCTGCTGCAGCAGGCCCGTCGACAGGCGGTACTGCCGCGACAACGCATGATAGGACAGCCGCAGGCTCAGGCGTCGCGAAGCGGCGGTCTCGTCGAACCAGTACCAGCGCCGCCGCGTGAGCTCGAACTCGACGCTAAAGTACAGCGGGACGCCGTTCGCCACAACCTCCGCGAGGCGAGGCGTCAGCTCAAAGCCGAAGTCCACATCGAGCGACAGACCCTCGTCGACCCTGCGCAGCGCGACCTCTCGCACCTCGATTTCCTGCGCTTGCGCGGGAACCGCGGCAAGCAGCAGCAGGAATCCGCCGAAGACAACGCCGAGTGGTGCGATGCGGGGCATCGCGCGTGGCGTCAGGCTTGTTTCTGGATCAGCGCGTAGTAGAACCCGTCGCGCGCAGCGTCGGGCAGCCCCTGCGACGCGCCGCCATCTGGAAGCGGCACGCGAATGGCGCGGGTGCCCGCCGCGCGCTGGCGTGCGATGAACGCGTCGATCACCGCATCGTTCTCCTGCGGAAACACCGAGCAGGTGGCATACAGCAATTTACCATCCAGGCGAAGCACCTGCCAAAGCGCGTCCAGCATCGAGGCCTGGCGGGCGGCGAACTGCTCAACGTCACCGCTGCGCCGCAGCCACTTGATGTCCGGATGGCGCCGCACCACGCCCGAGCCGGAGCACGGAACGTCGGCGAGCACACGATCGAACGGAACGCCGTTCCACCACTCGGTCGGCCGCGTGCAATCGGCGTTGGCGACGTGCGCGACAAGCCCGAGACGCGCGAGGTTTCGCTCCAGTCGCGCGCAACGCTCCGCATTGGCATCCAGCGCGGTAAGCTCCACATCCGCCGTCTCGGCAATATGCCCGGCTTTTCCACCCGGCGCAGCGCAGGCATCGAGCACACGCTGGCCGGCGGCAAGGTCCAAACAGCGGGCCGCGCGCTGGGCGCCTGCATCTTGCACCGAGACTTCGCCGGAGGCGAATCCAGGCAGCCGCTCGACCGGGATCGGACGCTCGAGCAGCAGCCCCTGGTCTTCTACGTGAAGCGAAACCATGCCGGCATCCTTCAGTTGGCGCTCGTATTCGACGACCGACGAGCGACGCCGGTTTACCCGCAGGCACATCGGCGGATGCATGTTTCCTGCGGTCAGCACCGCGCTCCATTGCGCCGGGTACGCCTGACGCACGAGCTCCATCCACCACTGCGGGTGCTGATACCGCGCTTCCGGATCAGCCTGAATGCGTGCCTCGAGGGACGCGCGCTCCCGCAGGTAGCCTCGAAGCAGCGCATTGACGTAACCCTTGGCACTCCAGCGTTCCAGGGCGCTACAGGCACGCACCGCCTGATCGACAACGGTGTAGTCGGCGTAGCGCCGCGACTCAAGCGCATAGAGCGAGCACCAAAGCAGCGCCTCGACTGTCACGTCGCCGCCTCCTCGGTGAGAAAGCTCGCGCACGATCGCCTGCACGCGTCCATAGCGCCGCAACGTGCCGTGGGTGAGATCGATCAGCGTCGCCCGCGGCGTCATCGCCCCTTCGTCCGCGAAGCGTTCGAATTCCGCAGCGAGGCTGGTGCCGTTGGCAACGCGCGCGACGGCCGTTGCCGAGTCGCGCAGCGCGATCGCCAGAGGGCTCAAGCAAAGCGGGCGTCGGCAGGAAGCAACCGGCCGCGCAGAAATTCGGCTGCGCTCAGCGCCCGGCCGCCGGCCCGTTGCAGCTCCAATATGGCGAGCGCCTGCTCTCCGCACGCGACGACCAGCTTGTCTCCCACGAGGCGGAGCGTTCCGGGTTCGCCTGTAAAGTCGAACACTTCGGCGCGCCAGATCTTCACCGGCTCGCGCTCGAGCAACGCAAATGCACCGGGGGAAGGGCGGAAAGCGCGTACAGCGCGCTCGAGCTCGCTAGCGGGCCGTGTCCAGTCGAGCCGAGCTTCGGCTTTGGCGACCTTAGTGGCGTGGGTCACTCCGTTCTGCGGCTGCGGGCTGGCTCGAGCCCGCCCGGTTTCGATGTCGGCGAGCGCACCGACTATCGTATCGGCACCGAGCGCAGCTAGTTTGTCGTGCAAGCTACCCGCATCATCGTCGCGTGCGATGGGGATCCGGCGCTGTAGCAGCACGGCACCGGAATCGAGACCCGCATCCATCTGCATGATGGAAACTCCGGTTTCCGCGTCGCCCGCAAGCAGGGCGCGCTGGATGGGCGCTGCGCCACGCCACCGCGGCAAGAGCGAGGCATGGACGTTAAGCGCGCCATAGCGTGCTGCGTCAAAGAGCGTCGGGGGAAGAATCAAGCCGTATGCGGCGACTACGATCGCATCCGGGCGTAGGACGCGAACCCGTTCAAGCACGGGCGCGCCCTTCAGACTCGACGGCTGAAGAACGGGGATATCTCGCGTTGTCGCGAAGCGCTTCACCCGGCTCGCCACGGGGTGCAGGCCACGGCCAGCGGGGCGATCGGGCTGCGTAAGAACGAGCACCACCTCGTGGCCCGCGGCTACGACGCCGGTGAGCACTCGCTCACCGAATTCTGGCGTGCCGGCGAAGACTAGGCGCAGGAAAGCGAGACGGTCAGGCCGACTTGCGCAGCTGCTTGGCGAGCTTGGCGCGAATGCGCTGCTGCCTGAGCTGCGAGAGATGCTCGACGAAAACCTTACCTTCTAGATGGTCCATCTCGTGCTGGATGCACACCGCGAGCAGCCCTTGTGCTTCCAGCGTAAATGGATTGCCGTTCTGGTCGTGGGCGCGCACCTTCACGCGCTCGGCTCGCTTGACCAGCTCGTAGATTCCCGGAACCGAAAGGCAGCCTTCCTCAATGTCGGAGACCCCGATCGCCTCCAGAATCTCCGGATTGACCAGCACGACCAGGGAATCACGCCGCTCCGAAACATCGACCACGATCACCTGCTTAGGGACGTCCACTTGGATAGCCGCGAGCCCGATACCGGGCGCGGCGTACATGGTTTCCACCATGTCGGCAACCAGCCTCTTCAGGCTTTCATCGAAAACCGTGACGGGCGCAGCTACCTTGTGCAGGCGGGCGTCGGGATACCGAAGTATGTTTAAAAGGGACATTTCACTTGCAATTGAATGGATTATGTGGACAATTTCAGGCAGCGCATAAGAAATCAAGCCTTTGTGCTACATTGGGGTAAAAAAACCGATTTCCAGTCGGTCCAGAAATCGCGAAAGGGACGGATCGCCATGGTCCAGAAAGCCTGTAAGTCTATCATAGCGCTCGCTTTCTTGGTCTCCGTAAGCGCTACCGCGCAGGCCCCTGGAGCGCCCGCGTCGACGCCGCTCACGATCAAGCCCGACGCCCCCGACCGTTACGTCATTGTCCCGGGCGACACCCTTTGGGGTATCTCCGAGCGCTACACGGACTCGCCTTGGCGCTGGCCAGAACTGTGGAACATGAACCGGGAGCAGATCCGTAACCCCCACCTCATCTATCCCGGCTACGTAATCCTGCTCGACCGCGATCGCGCGCGCCTCACGATTGCGCCGCCCGCTACGGAGGCGAAACCTGAAGCAGCCGGGGAGCCCGGAGCGCCGGGCGTCCCGCCTGGCGCACCGACCACCGCTCCCGGCACGCTCAAGCTCACCCCGCGCCTGCGTGCCGAATCGCTCGCGAAGCAGGAGATTCCGAGCATTCCCCCCTCGGCCATCGAGCCTTTTCTGTCACGGCCGTTGGTCATCGAGCCTGACGGGCTTGAGAAAGCCCCGACCATCATCGCGACACAGCAGGACCGCGTAGTGCTTGCGGCAGGCAACTCCGCCTACGTGCGCGGGATTGGCGCGTCCAAGGATGAGACCTGGTACGTCTACCGTAAGGGCACTGCGTTGGTGGATCCGGATACCAACAAGACTCTCGGGTACGAAGCCATCTATCTCGGCACTGCTCAGCTCACGCGGCCCGGCGAACCGGCGACTGTTGTCCTCACCAGCGCGGTTCAAGAAGTGGGCGCCGGCGACAAGTTAGTCGCCGCCGGGCGACCACAACCGGTGAACTACGCCCCGCATGCGCCGGCCACGCAAATCAAGGGGCGCGTAATCGGCATCTACGGTGGTGTGGCACATGTGGGCGAAGCTGGCCCTCAGTCAATCATCAGCATCAACCGGGGCAAGGCGGACGGCGTCGAAGTGGGTCACGTACTCGCGCTCTATAACCGTGGAGGAACGGTGCGCGACCGGAGTAAGGCCAGAAGCGCTCCTGACGCGCGCATCCAACTTCCTGATGAACGCGCCGGACTGGCGTTTGTATTCCGGGTCTTCGACCGCATATCCTATGCGCTCATCATGCAGGTCACGAGACCGGTCAGCCCACTCGATGTGGTGCAGACGCCGTAACAAGAACAAGAAGTGAATCCCGACCCGGGGCTTGCGAGCTGGCTACAGCTGGCGCTAACCCCGGGCCTCGGTCCTGCAACGTTCCAGCGCATTCTTCGGCAATTCGGGCTGCCGCAGGCGGCCCTCGCTAAGAGGCGAGCCGAGCTTGCTTCCTTCACCACACCTGCAGTGCTGGCTGCGCTGGACTCCGAAGCCGTCGCCGATGCGGTAACGCACTGCCTTGGCTGGGTAGCGCAGCCAGGCCGCTCGATCGTGACCCTCGCCGATGAAGCGTACCCGCGACTACTTCTCGAGATTCCCGACCCGCCCCCGGTCCTCTATGCGCACGGCCGAACCGAGCTCCTCGGCGGGCCGGCGCTTGCCATTGTCGGCAGCCGCAATTCCACGCAGCAAGGGGAAGTCAACGCCGAGTCATTGGCAAAGGCATTGAGCGACGCCGGTTTCACGATCGTTTCCGGGCTGGCGCTCGGCATTGACGCCGCAGCGCATCGTGGCGGACTTGCGGGCGCCTCGTCCACCATTGCGGTCCTCGGCACCGGTGCGGATGTGACTTATCCGAGCCGCAACGCCGCACTCGCCGCGCGCATCGCCGAGCGCGGCTTGCTGATCACCGAGTTCCCGCTCGGCACCCCGCCAGCGGCGCAGAACTTCCCGCGCCGAAACCGCCTGATCAGCGGGCTTGCTCGGGGTTGCCTTGTCGTCGAGGCCGCGCTTGCGTCCGGCTCGCTGATCACCGCGCGCGCGGCCGCCGAGCAGGGCCGCGAGGTGTTTGCAATTCCGGGCTCGATCCACTCCCCGCTCTCCAAGGGCTGCCACGCGCTCATCAAGTCTGGCGCGAAGCTCGTCGAATCAGCCGAAGACGTGCTCACTGAGTTAGCGGGATTCGGACAGAGCGCCTCAGCATCCACTACCTTGGACACCGCGTCGCCGCAAGATTCAGGGCTGCTTGCGCACATGGGACACGACCCAGTTGACGTGGACTCGCTGTGCTCGCGTGCCAGGCTGTCGGCCGAACAGGTTTCCTCGGAACTCTTGCGCCTGGAGCTCGACGGCCGCATCACCGCGCTGCCCGGTGGACTTTATCAGCGGCTCGAGAAGGGTTAGCGCCGGTAAACGCAATTCTCATCGTCGCGTTATGAGAAAGAAGGAACAACCATGTACGAAGTCCTCGTTTTCCTGTTCGAGAATTGCCAGCAGGTCGAGCTCGCCGGCGACCGAGAACGTGTAGCGAAGAAGCTGTCGGCGGCCGGATTCGAGGATTCGGATATCAGCGAGGCGTTGCACTGGCTCGCCGGCATGGCGCGCACTGCGCGCGTCGTGCGCGAGCCCTTACCCGACGCGCGCTCGAGCTTTCGCGCGTACGCGCCGCGTGAGCTGGCGAAGCTGGACGCGGCGTGCCGCGGCTTCCTGCTCACACTCGAGCACTCTGACATCCTTAGCGCGGAAACGCGCGAGCTCGTGATCGAGCGCGCCCTGGCCGCGTCGGGCGAGAAGCTCAGCCTCGAGCAGCTGAAGCTGGTCGTGCTGATGGTGCTGTGGAACCAGCAGACATCGACCGGCCGGCTGGTCGCGGAGCATCTTCTTTCCGCGCCGCACGCACGCCTCGCGAGCTAGCGCCTCCTCGCCGCATTTTTTCACGCGGGCGCAGGGTGGTTGAAGCGCGCGCGCGTTTGCACTTATCATCTGCGGCCTTTCACGCCGCATGGCAAAGAAGCTCATCATCGCGGAAAAACCGTCGGTCGCGGCCGACATCGCTCGCGCGCTCGGCGGCTTCAAGCGCAGCGGCGAGCACTTCGAGAGTGACCGCTACGTGCTGTCGTCGGCGGTCGGGCATTTGCTCGAGCTTTCCGTCCCCGAGGAGCATGACGTAAAGCGGGGCAAGTGGTCGTTCAGCCGCTTGCCGGTCATCCCGCCGCAGTTCGCCCTCGCGCCGATCGAGAAGTCCGCAGCTCGCCTGAACGTCCTGCTGCGCCTAATGAAGCGCAAGGACGTTAACGGCCTGGTGAACGCATGCGACGCCGGACGCGAGGGCGAACTTATCTTCCGCTACATCGTGCAGCACGCGCGCAACAAGAAGCCCATCGAGCGGCTTTGGCTTCAATCCATGACGCCCCAAGCGATCCGCGAGGGGTTCGAGCGCTTGCGCTCAGACAGGGAAATGCTGCCGCTGGCGGACGCGGCGAAGAGCCGCTCGGAGGCGGACTGGCTGGTCGGCATCAACGGCACGCGCGCAATGACGGCATTCAACTCAAAAGAGGGCGGGTTTTATCTGACCACGGTCGGCCGCGTGCAGACGCCGACGCTCGCCATCCTGGTCGAGCGCGAAGAGCGGATCCGTGCCTTCACCCCGCGCGCCTACTGGGAAGTCCACGCTCGCTTCGCGGCCGAAGCGGGCGAGTACCCCGGACGCTGGTTCGATCCCAAGTTCAAGAAAGACGACGACGGCGAGCGCAAGCCCGAGCGGCTGTGGAACTCGCACGAAGCCGAAGCAATCGTCGCCGCCTGTCGCGGCAAGATCGGCATTGCATCGGAGGAGACCAAACCCTCGACGCAGCTTTCGCCGCTTCTCTACGACCTCACCAGCCTGCAACGCGAGGCGAACGCGCGCTTCGGATTCCCGGCCCGCATGACGCTCTCGCTCGCACAAGCCCTTTACGAACGCCACAAGGTCCTGACCTATCCACGTACCGACGCGCGCGCGCTGCCCGAGGACTATCTCGGTACGGTGAAGCGGACGCTCGAGACGCTAAGCGATGCGCGCGAATTCGCGCCGTTCGCGAAGCAGATCCTGAAGCAGGGCTGGGTGAAGCCGAACAAGCGGGTCTTTGATGACAGCAAAATCTCGGACCACTTTGCCATCATCCCGACCCTGCAGAGGCCGCGCAGTTTGAACGAGGCGGAGCAGAAGGTCTATGACATGGTGACGCGCCGCTTCCTCGCCGTTTTCTATCCCGCCGCCGAGTATCTGCAGACCACGCGCGTGACCCGGGTAGGGGACCATCACTTCAAGACCGAGGGCAAGGTGCTGCAGGCGCCAGGTTGGCTCGCGGTCTACGGACGTGCCGGCGGCGAGGAGAGCGAGAACTTGCCGCCAGTCGCCGAAGGCGAAAAGGTCTCCGTGTGCGAGATCGGCGCGCGCGCGGGCGAGACCAAGCCGCCCGCGCGCTATACGGAAGCGACGCTGCTGTCGGCGATGGAAGGCGCAGGCAAGCTGGTCGAGGACGACGAGCTACGCGCGGCCATGGAAGCCAAGGGGCTGGGCACGCCAGCGACGCGCGCCGCGATTATCGAGGGCCTGATCCGCGAAGGCTATGTGCATCGCGAGGGCCGCGAGCTGGTGCCCACGCCCAAGGCGTTCTCGCTGATGTTCGCGTTGCACATGCTGCACATCCTCGAGTTGGGTTCCCCGGAGCTCACGGGAGAGTGGGAGCACAAGCTGAAGCTGATCGAAGCTGGGAAGCTGACGCGAGAAGAGTTCATGCACCAGATCCGCGACCTGGTAAAGAACGTTGTAACTACCATCAAGCACGGTGAGATACCCGACGTCGTGTACGCCACCGTGCCCGCTCCGTGCCCGAGGTGCGGAGGCGTCGTGCAGGAGAACTACCGCAAGGTGCAATGCCAAAAGTGCGACTTCTCCCTCTGGCGGGTGATCTCCGGACGCGAGTGGACTCCGGAGGAGCTGGCGGAGCTCTTCTCGAAGCGCTTCGTCGGTCCGCTCAACGGCTTCCGCAGCAAGCAGGGCCGACCCTTCAGCGCCGGCATCCGGCTCACCGACGATCTGCGTCTGGAGTTTGATTTTGGCCAGGGCATGGCCGCGGAGGAGGAGGAGGCCGATTTCAACGGCCAAGAGCCGCTCGGCGGCTGTCCGAAATGTAGTGCGCGCGTGTTCGAGCACGGGGTGGCCTACGTCTGCGAAAAGGCCGTCGGGCGGGCGCGTAGCTGTGACTTCCGCTCCGGCCGCATGATCCTGCAACAGCCGATCGAGCGCTTGCAGATGCAGAAGCTGCTCGACACGGGTCGCACCGACCTTCTCACCGGCTTCATCTCCAAGAAAGGTCGCCGGTTCAAGGCTTTCTTGGTGAAGCAGCCCGACGGAAAAATCGGTTTCGAGTTCCAGCCGCGGGCGCCGAGGGAAAAGGCGTCCGACGAAAAAGCTACACGTCGAGGTTCCGAACGCCGAGCGCGTTAGATTCGATAAAGGCGCGGCGCGGCTCGACGTCGTCACCCATCAGCTTGGTGAAAATCTCGTCGGCGGCGATACCATCCTCGATTTGTACCTTGAGCAGCCTGCGTGTGGCCGGGTCCATCGTGGTCTCCCACAACTGCGCCGGGTTCATTTCGCCCAGTCCCTTGTAGCGCTGCAGCGTCATCGCTTTCTCGACTTCGCCGAGGAGCCACTTCATCGCCTGAGCGAAGTCGCGCACCGGCTGCCGCTTCTCGCCGCGCTGCACGCTGGCGCCGGGTCCGATCAGCCCACGCAGCATCTCCGCGGTCTGTTGGATCTGTGCGTAGTCTCCGGAGTGTACGAATTCGGTATCGATGGTGCTCATGCGCACATTGCCATGCCGAGTGCGCTCGACCTTCACCTGGTAGCGCTCGGTCTTCTGATCGAAGTGCGGTGCCACCGCGAAGCCTTCGCCGCCGATCACGGCCTCCAGCGCCTCGGCGGACGCTTCCGCGGTGTCCCGCCGGGAGAGATCCACCTGGACGCCGCCCAGCATCGCCTGAAGCACCTCTCGGTCGACCAGGCGTGACACCCGTTCCATCACGGCCTCAGCGAACAGGTACGACTTGGCGAGCTCGGCGAGCGTGTCGCCGCTGATCGGATCGCGCTCGGCCCCAGGGTGCAGCGCGGCGTCGACAAGGGCCTGGCGCAGCATGAACGCGTTCAGCTCGTGCTCGTCCTTGAGGTAGCGTTCCTCCTTGCCGAGCCGCGCTCTGTAGAGCGGCGGCTGGGCAATGTAGATGTGGCCGCGCTCCACGAGCTCACGCATCTGCCGGTAGAAGAACGTGAGCAGCAGCGTGCGGATGTGCGAGCCGTCGACGTCGGCGTCGGTCATCACGATGATCCGGTGGTAGCGGAGCTTGTCGGGGTTGTACTCCTCGGCGCCAATGCCGCAGCCGAGTGCGGTGATCAAAGTCGCGATCTCGGCCGAGGATAGAAGTTTCTCAAAGCGCGCGCGCTCGACGTTAAGGATCTTGCCCTTGAGCGGTAGGATCGCCTGGAACTTGCGGTCCCGCCCCTGCTTGGCCGAGCCGCCGGCGGAGTCGCCCTCGACGAGATAGAGCTCGGACTTGGCCGGGTCGCGCTCTTGGCAATCGGCGAGCTTGCCGGGCATACCCATGGAATCGAGCACGCCTTTGCGCCGGGTCATCTCGCGCGCCTTGCGGGCGGCTTCGCGCGCGGCCGCGGCCTCGACAATCTTTACGGTAATCGTACGCGCGTCGTGCGGACGCTCGTCGAGAAATTCGCGCAGCCGCTCGGCCACGATCTCCTCGACGACCGGCCGCACCTCGGAGGACACCAACTTCTCCTTGGTCTGCGAGGAGAACTTGGGCTCCGGCACCTTGACCGACAGCACGCAGGCGAGGCCTTCGCGCATGTCGTCGCCGGTAGTCTCGACCTTGGCCTTCTTGGCGATCTCGTGCTCCTCGATGTACTTGTTCAGCACCCGCGTCATGGCCGCCCGCAGGCCGGTGAGGTGCGTGCCGCCATCTTTCTGCGGGATATTATTGGTAAAGCACTGGACGTTCTCCTGATAGGAGTCGTTCCACTGCATCGCCACCTCGACCGTAACGCCGTCCTTGACCCCGTGGCCGAGGAATACGTTGGGATGCAGCACATTCTTCGCGCGGTTCATGTACTCGGCGAACCCCTTCACGCCGCCGGTGAAGGCGAAGTTCTCCTCCTTGCCGGTGCGCTGGTCGATGAGCACGATCTTCACGCCATTGTTGAGGAACGAGAGCTCGCGGAGCCGGCGCGCCAGGATGTCATAGTGGTAGTCGACGTTGCCGAAGGTCTGCTTCGAGGCGAGAAAATGCACCTCGGTGCCTCGACGCTCCGTTCCGCTGGTCGCGTTGAGCGGCGCGACCGCCACCCCGTCACGAAACTCCATATGGTGCACCCGGCCCTCGCGCCAGATCGTGAGCCTTAGCCATTCCGATAACGCATTCACCACCGAAACACCGACGCCGTGGAGCCCGCCAGAGACCTTATAGCTGTTGGAGTCGAACTTGCCACCTGCGTGCAGCTCGGTCATGACGATCTCGGCGGCCGAGCGCTTCAGCGTGTCATCTTCCTTGACACCAGTCGGGATGCCGCGGCCATTATCGAGCACCGAAACCGAATTGTCGGTGTGAATCGTGACCACGATCTCGTCGCAAAATCCCGCGAGCGCTTCGTCCACTGCGTTGTCGACCACCTCGAACACCATGTGGTGCAGGCCGGTCCCGTCCGAGGTGTCGCCGATGTACATCCCGGGGCGCTTGCGTACCGCCTCCAGGCCCTTCAGGACCTTGATGGCGTCGGAGCCGTAGTCGCTGTTGCCGTTCGCCTTGTGTTCAGACATGCGTGTCGCTTCAGATCCTCATCGGCATGACAACGTACTTGAAGTCCTTTTCCGAGCTGTACGTGATTAGCGCGCTCGAAGCCGCGTCGCCGAACGCGCACTCGACGTCTTCACCCGAGACGTTGTTCAAAACGTCGAGGAGGTAGTTGACGTTGAAACCGATGTCCAGCGCGTCGCCGGAATACTTAACGTCGAGCTCCTCGTGCGCCTCTTCCTGCTCGGCGTTGGACGAGACGATCTTCAGCGAGCCGTCGCCGAGAACCCAACGCACGCCGCGAAACTTTTCGTTGGACAGGATGGCTGCGCGCTGCAGCGCTTGGCGTAGCGGCTCGCGCGCCGTCTGCAGCCGGTTCTTGTGGCCTGCCGGGATGACGCGATTGTAGTCGGGAAACCTGCCGTCGATCAGCTTCGACACAAGTTCGATCGAGCCAAAGCTGAACGAGGCTTGCGTCGCCGCGATCTCGATCCGCACCGGGGCATCGCTGTCGGCGAGCAGCTTGCCGAGCTCAAGCACCGTCTTGCGCGGCACGATCACTTCCTGGCGCGGCAGCTCGGCGCCGAGCTTGAGCGACGCGTAGGCGAGACGGTGACCGTCGGTTGCCACCAACTTGAGGCTTCCGTTCTCCACGACCAGGAGCAAGCCGTTCAGGTAGTACCGGATGTCTTGCTGCGCCATAGCGTATTGCACGAGCGAGAGCACGCGGCGTAGCGAGCGCTGCTCGAGTTCGAACCTGGCCGAGTCGCCGGCGGGCTTCGCAAGCCGAGGAAAGTCCTCCGCAGCGAGCGTTTGCAGGCTGAAGCGACTCTTGCCAGCTTTCACCACAAGCCGTTTGTCCTGGTGCGTGAGCACGACATCGGCGTTGTCGGGCAACGCGCGCAAGATGTCGAGCAGCTTGCGCGCTCCGACGGTCACCGAACGCGTGTCGGTCGGCGCGCCGATATCGCTGCGCGCCGCGATTTGGATCTCGATATCGGTAGCAAGAAAGGCAAGCGCATCGTCGCTGCGTTCAATCAGGACGTTGGAGAGAATCGGCAGCGTGTGGCGTCGTTCGATAATCCCGCTGACGGCCGAAAGCGGTCCAATGAACTCGTCGCGCTTTGCTTTTGCAAGATTCATTGTTATTTACCTTAAGTCTTAGTAATAGCTAATAAGGGCCAGGCGATCGCGGGATAAGTATGCAAGTCCTTGCTGAGACGCGTTTTGCAGATGCGTTCGAGCGTTGCAAAAGCTGTGGATGGAGCGCGCGGCAGTGTGGATCGTTCGCACCCAGGTGGCGATCGCGTTGGTTACTCACAATCCGCCCCCAACTTTTCCTTAGCCTTTCAGCACCTGTTCAAGTACCACGTAGTCGCGGTTGAGCGCGGTGTCGTGCTTGCGCAGGCTGGCGATCGTGCGGCAGGCATGCAGCACGGTGGTATGGTCGCGGTTACCGAACGCCTCGCCGATTTCCGGCAGGCTCATCTGCGTCAGGTCCTTCGCGAGCGCCATGGCGACCTGGCGCGGGCGCGCCACGTTGCGGCTGCGCTTCTTGGAATGCATGTCGGAAATCTTGATCTTGAAATACTCGGCGACAGTTTTCTGGATACCTTCGACGCTGACCTGCCGGCTCGCGACATTCAGAATGTCCTGCAGGGCTTCCTTGGCGAGCTCGAGCGATAGCTCGCGCCCGGAAAAGCGCGCGAACGCGAGCACTTTCTTCAGTGCGCCCTCAAGCTCGCGCACGTTGGAGCGTAAGTGCTTGGCAATGAAGAAAGCGATGTCCTCGGACAGCGCGACCGACTCGGCCTCCGCCTTCTTTAGCACGATGGCGACGCGCATCTCGAGCTCCGGCGGCTCAATTGCGACGGTAAGGCCCCAGCCGAAGCGCGAGATCAGCCGCTCCTCCATGCCGGCGATCTCCTTGGGGTAGGTATCGCAGGTGATGACGATCTGCTTGTGGGCCTCTACCAGCGCGTTGAAGGCGTAAAAGAACTCCTCCTGCGTCCGACCCTTGTTGGAGAAGAACTGGATATCGTCGATCAGCAGAAGGTCGAGCGAATGGTAATAGCGCTTGAATTCATCAAACGACTTCTGCTGGTAAGCCCGCACCACGTCGGTGACATACTGCTCGGCATGGATGTAGCGGATCCGCGCCTGCGGACGCTGGTCGGCGAGCTGGTTGCCGATTGCCTGCACGAGGTGCGTCTTGCCGAGTCCCACGCCGCCGTAAACAAAAAGCGGGTTGTAGGAAACCCCGGGATTTTCGGCGACCTGAAGCGCGGCCGCGCGCGCGAGCTGGTTCGCCTTGCCGGTGACGAAGCTGTCGAACGAGAACGCAGGATTGAGCCTGGCGCGCTCAAGAATCGACGGCGTTTCGGCGGCACGCGGGGCGGCTTGCGGCGCTGCAGGCTCTACCATGCGAGCCAGAACAAGGCGCAGGCCGAGCTCTCGCCCGCTCGCTTCGGATGCCAGACGCTCGATGCGCGCGGCGAACCGGTCGCGCACCAGCTCGAGAACAAATCGATTGGGTGCCGCCAGAACGAGCGTGTCGGTCGCCTCGGCCGCTTCCGGCGCAAGCGGCCGGATCCACGTGTTGAACTGTTGCGCGGGGAGCTCCTGCTCGAGGCGCCGCAGGCAGGCATCCCAGAGGTTTTGCATCTTTTCGTTGGGTCGAAAGCGAATTGGAATTTTACCTTCTTAGGCATGCCTTATCCACAGACGAATTGACAATGCGCGCACGCGCACGCTCTAATACCGCCCTTTTTCGGACCGGCTGATGGCGACAAAACGGACTTACCAACCTTCCAAGACTCGGCGCGCGCGGCGTCACGGTTTTCGCGTGCGCAGCCGCACTGCCGGCGGCCGCAAGGTGCTGCGGAACCGACGCGCTCGCGGCAGGCGTCGGCTCGGGCTGTAGCCGCGGCCCGCAAGCGCTTCGGACTGGATGCCGCGCGCCGGCTGACGCTAAAGGCCGACTTCGAACGGCTGCTGCGACACGGTGCGCGGCGCAAACTTGACGGTTACACCATGTATGTGGGGCGACGCGACAGCGGAGCGGCGCGGCTCGGCGTGCTCATCTCACGCAGGCACGCGGCGCGCGCTGTCGTGCGCAATCGCATCAAGCGTTGCATCCGCGAGGCCTTCCGGCTGGAGCAGGAGCGGCTCGGCCCAGTCGACGTGCTGGTGCGCCCGCCGTACGGTGTGAAGCCTTCGGCGCAGATGGTCGCCCGCCTGCGTGAGATTTTTGGCAGGCTCGCCTAATGACGGTGCGCGCGCTGTGCTTCTTGCTCGTCGCCTATCGCTGGTGTGTGCGGCCTTTGTTGCCGTCCGCGTGCCGTTTCTACCCGAGTTGCTCACATTACACGGAGGATGCGTTGCGCCGGCACGGATTCTGGCGCGGCGGCTGGCTCGCTGCGCGCCGCGTATGCCGCTGCGGCCCCTGGCATCCGGGCGGTCACGATCCTGTCCCGTAGGCCATGGATACGCAAAGGCTGATTCTCCTCGTGATCTTCAGCTTCTCGCTTCTCATGCTTTGGGAGGCATGGGAGAAGGAGAAGCGCCCGAAGCCGGCACCCACGGCGCCGACGGAGCAAGAGGGCGTAGCTGCGCCGGCCAAACCGGCGCCGCCCGCCGCCAAACCGTCGGCGGCCGTCCCCGGCGCCGAGGCGGCAAAGGGCGAGGTGGTACGCGTGAGCACAGACCTCGTCGCGGCCGAGATCGACACGCTCGGCGGGACGCTGAAGCGTTTAGAGCTTGTGCGCCACAAGGACTCCAATGACCTTTCTAGGAATCTCGTGCTGTTGGGCTCCGAGCGTCAGTACGAAGCGCAAAGCGGCCTCGCCGGCGAGGGCGGACCGAACCACCGTACGCTGTGGCGCGCCGAGCCGGGAGAACGGGAACTCGCCCCAGGCCGCGACGAAGTGGCAGTACAGCTTGTCGCCACTGGCAGGGAAGGAATCGAAGTACGCAAGAGCTACACCTTCAAGCGCAACAGCTACGTCGTCGACGTGGCCCTAGAGGTGCGCAATCCCGGCGCCGCGCCAGTGGCCGCTTATGCTTACTTCCAGCTTACGCATGACGGCAAGCCGGAAACGAACACGAATACGGTCGCGCAGACTTTCGGCGCGCAGAGCTTTATCGGCTTCGCCGTGTACACCGATGAGCGCAAGTTCGAGAAGATCCATCTCTCGGACCTGGACAAGGGTAAGGGGGATTACGTCAAGCAGGCGACCAACGGCTGGCTCGCGTTCGTGCAGCACTATTTCGTCTCGGCGTGGCTGCCCCCGCAAGGGTTGCAGCGCGATTACGTAGCCGAGAAACGCCCCGACGGCAGCTACGCCGCCCGGGCGATGGTGCCGGTGAGCGTGGCGCCGGGCGCCAGCGCGGCGGTTAAGGTACCGCTCTATGTCGGGCCGCAGGAGCAGCGCCGCCTACAGGCGGCCGCACCGGGCCTCGACCTGGTGGTCGATTACGGCTGGCTTGCGATCATCGCCTGGCCGCTGTTCTGGTTGCTGGAGAAGTTTCACGCGCTGTCGGGCAACTGGGGTGTCGCGATCATCCTGCTCACGGTGCTCATCAAGCTCCTCTTTTTTCCCCTCTCGGCCGCGAGCTACAAGTCGATGGCGAAGATGAAGCTGATCACGCCCAGGCTGCAGAAGCTGCGCGAGATGTACGCGCACGACCGGCAGAAGATGAATCAGGCGATGATGGAGCTCTACAAGACCGAGAAGATCAACCCGCTCGGGGGCTGCTTCCCCATCCTGGTGCAGATCCCGGTGTTCATTGCCCTGTACTGGGTGCTGCTCGCGGCCATCGAATTGCGCCACGCGCCGTTCATGCTGTGGATCAAGGACCTGTCTGCGCTCGACCCCTACTACGTCCTGCCCATCCTGATGACGGCGACGATGGTACTGCAGACGCGGATGAATCCCGTGCCGCCTGACCCGGTGCAGGCTCGTGTAATGCAGATCATGCCGTTCGTCTTCAGTATCTTCTTCTTTTTCTTCCCGGCCGGCCTCGTGCTCTACTGGCTGGTCAACAACATTCTTTCCATCGCCCAGCAATGGCAGATCCAGCGCATGTTCGACCGCGACAAGCCTGCCCATGCCAAGCGATGAATTGACTCGCGATACCATCGTCGCGATCGCCACCCCGGCAGGTCGCGGCGGCATCGGGGTGCTGCGGCTTTCAGGCCCACGCGCTCCGGCGATCGCCAGAAGCATCGTCGGCCGTCTGCCCGAACCGCGGCATGCGACGCATGCAATTTTTCGGGACGTGCGCGGCGAGGCGCTCGACGAAGGTATCGCGCTGTATTTCCCCGAGCCGCACTCTTATACGGGCGAGCCGGTGCTCGAGTTGCAGGGTCATGGCGGCCCGGTGGTGATGCACGCTTTGCTCTCGGCGTGCGTGGACGCGGGCGCGCGCCTCGCCGAGCCCGGCGAGTTCACGCGCCGCGCCTTTCTTGAGGGCAAGCTGGACCTCGCGCAAGCCGAGGCGGTCGCCGACCTCATCGACGCCGCGAGCCGCGAAGCAGCTCGCTCGGCTTTGCGCTCGCTCGCGGGCGAGTTTTCCACGGCGCTTGCTGCGCTTCAGTCCCAGCTGACGGAGTTGCGGGCGCTCACAGAGGCGATGCTCGACTTTCCCGAAGAGGAAGTCGACGCTTTGCATCGCGAGGATGCTGCCGGGAGGCTCGGCACGGTGCGCGCCGCGCTCGAAGACGTGATTGCCAAAAGCCGTCAGGGAAGCCTGCTGCGCAGCGGCATTCACGTCGTGCTCGCCGGGCGCCCAAACGTCGGCAAGTCGAGCCTGCTCAATCGTCTCGCGGGCGACGAGCGCGCGATTGTCACGCCGGTTGCCGGCACGACGCGCGACGCGCTGCGTGAGCCGATCCAGATCGAAGGCGTTCCTCTGGTGCTGGTGGATACCGCGGGTTTGCGCTCGTCCACCGACCTCGTCGAGCGCATCGGTGTCGAGCGCGCGCAGCGCGAGCTGGAGCGCGCCGACGCGGTGATCGCGGTCTTCGATGCGCCCCGGGGCAAGGAAGAGATCGAAAATCTGCCAAGGCGGGTTCCGGTCATCGAGGTCTACAACAAGACCGATCTCGCGCCCGGATTTGTCGCCCCGGCCGGTGCGCTTGCAGTCTCGGCGAAGACGGGGCAAGGGATCGAGCAGCTACGGCGGACAATTCTCGAAGCGGCAGGCTGGTCCTCGAGCGGCGAGCCGGTTTTCCTCGCACGCGAACGCCACCTCAGGGCGCTTGAGCGGGCGCGCGCCCATCTCGACGCCGCGGCGCGGGAAAGCCGGCGCTGGGAGTTTTTCGCCGAGGAGCTGCGCCTCGCGCACGCCGCGCTCGGCTCGATCACCGGGGAATTCAGTGCCGACGACCTGCTCGGCGAAATCTTCGCCCGGTTTTGCATCGGGAAATGAGGGCGGGGCGCGACCGCTGGACCAATCCAGCGCTCGCGCTCTGCGTACCATTGCCTTCGCTACGTGCCGGCTTGAGCCTCGGGACTACCGCTTCCGTTTCGCTTTGCACGGCTCTTCGGTCTCCGTTTAGAGTGCGCTAAGCTTTTGTTTAGACGCATTTATTCTGCACGTAGGCTGAATGGGCCCAACACGGCGAGCTGGGACCCGGTGCTAGAATCCCTTGAGCACAGTACTCTGCGTGCGATCCGGCCCAGCCCGCGCTGGGCCGTTTGCCTTTCTGGAGTGAGCAAGCGATGAATGCGCCCGGCACTACCCCCATCCAACCCCCGAATGCCCCTTCATGGGTGCGTCATCGGGCCCTGCGGCAATGGGTTTCGGAGGTGGCGCGCCTGGCGAAGCCGGAGCGCGTCGCGTGGTGTGACGGCTCGGATGCGGAGTACGACCGGCTGTGCGGAGGGCTTGTTGCAAGCGGCACATTTATTCGATTGAGTCCGGAGCTGCGACCGGGCTCCTACCTGGCGCGTTCGCATCCCAGCGATGTTGCGCGCATGGAGGATCGGACGTTCATCTGCAGTGAAAAGAAGGAAGACGCCGGCCCGACGAACAACTGGTTAGAACCGCGCGAGATGCGCGCGACGCTTAAGCACCTCTTCGACGGTTGCATGCGCGGGCGCACGATGTACGTGATGCCCTTCTCGATGGGGCCTATCGGTTCGCCGATCGCACAGGTCGGCGTCGAGATCTCAGACTCGGCATACGTAGCGGTCAACATGCGCATCATGACGCGCATGGGACGCGAGGTCGCCGAATGGCTCGGCGAGGAAGGCGCTTTCGTCCCCTGCGTGCATTCGGTGGGAATGCCGCTTGGCCCCGGACAAGAGGACGTCGCCTGGCCATCCAACGAGCGGGAGAAGTGGATAGTGCACTTCCCCGAGACGCGCGAGATCTGGTCGTACGGATCGGGCTACGGCGGCAACGCGCTCCTCGGCAAGAAGTGTCTCGCGCTGCGTATCGCTTCGGTGATGGCGCGCGACGAAGGCTGGCTCGCCGAGCACATGCTGATCCTGGGAGTTCAGGCTCCCTCGGGGGAGAAGACCTATGTTGCCGCGGCCTTCCCCTCAGCGTGCGGCAAGACCAATCTCGCGATGCTCATTCCGCCAGCCGGGTTCGCTGGCTGGAAGGTGACCACGATCGGAGAGGACATCGCCTGGATCAAGCCCGCTGGCGACGGGCGCTTGCGCGCCATTAACCCGGAATACGGGCTGTTTGGCGTCGCGCCCGGAACTTCGCACCAGACGAATCCGAACGCGATGAAAATGCTGCATTGCAATGTGATTTTCACCAATGTTGCGCTCACGCCCGAAGGCGACGTTTGGTGGGAAGGGATGACAGAAGAACCGCCGGCTTGCCTCACTGACTGGCAGGGCAAGCCGTGGACACCGGAGGACGGCAAGAAGGGCCGGCTCGCGGCGCACCCCAACGCGCGCTTCACCGTGCCGGCAGCGCAATGCCCCTCGATGGATCCCGCCTGGGAGGACCCGGCCGGAGTGCCCATCTCGGCCTTCATCTTCGGTGGCCGCCGCTCCACCACCGTACCGCTTGTCGTCGAGGCGCCGAGCTGGGAAGAGGGCGTTTATATGGCGGCAACGCTCGGGTCAGAAACGACAGCGGCAATTACCGGCAAGGTGGGCGTCGTGCGCCGCGACCCTATGGCCATGCTCGCTTTCTGCGGATACAACATGGGCGACTATTTCGCCCACTGGCTGAAGATGGGACGGGCGGTGACGCACCCTCCGAAAATCTTTCGCGTAAACTGGTTCAGGCGCGACGCGAGTGGGAAGTTTCTGTGGCCCGGCTTCAGCGAGAACATGCGCGTGCTTGCGTGGATCGTGGAGCGCTGCCAGGGCGGTGGTCAGGGCGCTGAAACCGCTCTCGGGGTAATGCCGCGTTACGAGGATCTCAACTGGAGTGGCCTCGAAAAGATGACCGCTGCCCGTTTCGCCGAGCTCACTCGTATCGATTCGGCAGCGTGGAAGGACGAGCTGCACTCGCACGACGAACTCTTCGCGAAGCTCGGCGCGCGACTGCCCCCGGCGCTTGAAGCTCGGCGCGGCCGTATGCACGAAGAACTGGCGGCTTAGCAGAAAGCGCGCCGGCCGCATCGGCGGCCGCGCCGCGAAGCCAGCCAGGCCCGAGCGAGGTCTATGCTGCAATGCAGCAAAGAGCCATCGTTCCACGTGGAACGTCGAACGCAAGTAGTTTCACGTGGAACCATCGCGTAAAATTTCGCACCCCATGCTGTTCCCCCAGACGTTTGATGTGATCGTCGTCGGCGGCGGGCACGCCGGCACCGAGGCCGCGCTGGCTGCTTCCCGCCTGGGGTGCCGCACCCTCCTCCTCACGCACAGCATCGAAACGTTGGGCCAGATGTCGTGCAACCCCTCGATCGGTGGTATCGGCAAAGGGCACCTTGTGAGGGAAATCGATGCTCTCGATGGCGCGATGGCGTTCGCCACAGACGAGGCTGGCATCCAGTTTCGTACGCTGAACGCGTCGAAAGGCCCCGCAGTTCGCGCCACGAGGGCCCAAGCCGACCGCGTGCTTTATCGGCAGGCCATTCGCCGCCGACTCGAAACGCAACCCAACCTTTGGCTTTTCCAGCAGCCCGTGGACGACATCGTGCTTGAGGGCGATGAAGCCGCAGGGGTTGTCACCCAGTTGGGGCTCAAGTTTCGCGCCCGAGCGGTTGTGCTCACCACTGGCACTTTCCTTTCCGGGCTGATCCACGTTGGCCTGCGGAACTACCAGGCTGGCCGGGCCGGCGACCCGGCAGCGATTGCACTGGCGGCCAAGCTGCGGGAGATGAAGCTTCCAGTGGGTCGGCTGAAGACCGGAACGCCACCCCGGCTTGACGCCCGGACGATTGACTTCGATGGGCTGGAAGAGCAGCCGGGAGACGTTCCCGAGCCTGTGTTCTCGTTTATCGGTCGGCGCGAGATGCATCCTCGACAGCTGCCGTGCTGGATCACGCACACGAATACGCGAACCCACGAGATCATCCGTGCCGGCTTGGATCGCTCGCCGATGTTTACCGGCGTGATCCAAGGCGTCGGCCCGCGCTACTGCCCGTCGATTGAGGACAAGGTCCATCGTTTCGCGGGCAAGCCGAGCCACCAGATTTTCCTCGAGCCGGAGGGCTTGACCACGAACGAGATCTACCCGAACGGGATCTCGACCAGCCTTCCGTTTGACATCCAGGTGGAACTCGTCCGTTCGATCCGAGGGCTGGAGCGTGCGCACATTACCCGCCCGGGCTACGCCATCGAATACGACTACTTCGATCCACGAAACCTAAAGAGCTCGCTAGAAACCAAGGCGGTTGCCGGACTCTATTTCGCCGGACAGATCAACGGAACCACCGGCTATGAAGAGGCCGCAGCCCAGGGATTGCTAGCGGGATTGAATGCCGGGCTGCATTCTTTGGAGCGGGACCCTTGGTGCCCGAAGCGCGACGAGGCTTACCTAGGAGTCCTGGTGGACGACCTAGTTACACGGGGGGTCTCCGAGCCCTACCGCATGTTCACTAGTCGCGCCGAGTATCGGCTCATGCTGCGTGAAGACAACGCCGATCTTCGGCTGACGGAGATCGGCTACCGACTCGGCCTCGTATCGGATGCGCGCTGGGATGCTTTCAATCGGAAGCGAGACGCCGTGGCCAACGAGACCGCTCGATTGAAACGCTTGTATGTAAGCGCTAGCCATCTTGAAAATCGGCTAATTTATGAAGCTCTAAAACGTCCAGAGGTGCGGTATCACGACGTTGTAACCGACCCCGTTGATGACCCAACAGTGGCAGAGCAAGTTGAGATCCAAGCCAAGTACGAGGGCTACATCCTGCGCCAGCGCGAGGAAGTGGCCCGGCGTGCGGACTTGGAGTCCCGTGCGCTGCCGCTCGATATGGATTATCGGGAAGTTCGGGGACTATCCACGGAAGTGCAGCAAAAGCTGAACCGCCATCGCCCCGAAACCGTGGGCCAAGCGGCACGCATTTCCGGCGTGACGCCGGCGGCAATTTCGTTGTTGCTAGTGCACTTGAAACGGGGCTTTCGGGGGCTAGACAAGAAGAGGGCATGACGCCGCACGCCGCGCTCGACCGCGGCCTTGGGGAAATGGCGCTCGAGCTACCCCGGGGAGCGCGCGAGCGGTTGCTTGATTATGTTGCGCTGCTTGCGAAGTGGAATCGCACTTACAGCCTGACGGCGATACGCGATCCGGTCGCCATGGTGCCGCATCACTTGCTCGATTCCCTGTCAGTGCTCCCGCATCTGCCGCTCGCGGCCGCAGAAGCACGGCTCGCGGACGCCGGCTCGGGAGCGGGGCTGCCGGGAATTCCGCTGGCCATCGCGCGCCCGGGCTGGCGCGTGGCCCTCGCCGAGTCGAGCCAGAAGAAGGCGGCGTTTCTGCGCCAAGCGGCAATCGAGCTGGAACTCGACAACGTGGACGTGCACGAGGGCCGGGTCGAAGCCTGGCACCCGCAGCCGCTTTTCGACCTGGTGATCTCGAGAGCGTTCGCCGCGCTCGGCGACTTCATCGCAGCCTGCCGACACTTGGTTTCTCCCAGTGGAATGCTCGCTGCGATGAAAGGAGCTGCCCCGCCGGACCGGCGGGCGGATTGCTCGCTGATCGAGCTGCGCGTACCCCTGCTCGAGGCGCAGCGTCATCTGGTCCTATGCCCCGCGTCGTCGCCGTAGTGAACCAAAAGGGCGGCGTCGGCAAAACGACGACGACTGTCAACCTCGCCGCCGCGCTTGCGCAGGCGGGACGGCGCGTGCTTCTTGTCGACATCGACCCGCAAGGCAATGCCACCATGGGCAGCGGAGTGGACAAGCGAGGGCTGGCGCGCACTGTCTACCACGCGCTGCTCGGCTTGGGAGAACTCTCTGGCATTCGCGTGCGTGCCGAGCGCGGTGGCTACGATCTCGTGCCCGCGAACCGGGAGCTTGCCGGCGCGGAAGTGGAGTTGGTGGAGCTGCCTTCGCGCGAGACGCGACTCAAGGCGGCGCTCGAGCGGGTCGGCACCGATTATGACTACGTCCTCATCGACTGCCCGCCCTCGCTCAGTCTGCTTACGGTGAACGCGCTTGCTGCGGCCCACCGTGTGCTGATCCCGATGCAATGCGAATACTACGCGCTCGAAGGGCTTTCCGATCTCGTTGGGACGATCAAGCGCGTGCGCGCCAACCTTAATCCGACGCTCGACATCGCGGGGCTGCTACGCACGATGTACGACCCGCGCAACACGCTATCCCAGCAAGTATCGAGGGAGCTGGAGGCGCACTTCGGCGACAAAGTGTTCCGCACGCTCGTGCCGCGCAATGTGCGCCTCGCCGAAGCTCCGAGCTATGGCGTGCCGGCGGTTCTCTGGGATCCGAGCTCGAAGGGCGCGCAGGCCTATATCGCGCTCGCGGGCGAGATGCTTGAACGGGAGGTGGCTTACTCATGAAACCGAAAGGCCTTGGCCGCGGCCTGGACGCACTGCTCGGCAGCGCTACTGAGGCCGGGCCGCGCGACGCGCTGCTCACGCTGCCAGTCGCGCGCATTCGGCCAGGGCGCTACCAGCCCCGGACCAAGATGGACCAGCAGGCGCTCGCCGAGCTTGCGGCGTCGATCCGCTCGCAGGGGCTGATGCAGCCGTTGCTCGTGCGGCCGGTGGATCGCGACCGCTACGAGCTGATCGCCGGCGAGCGACGCTGGCGCGCAGCACAGATGGCGGGACTCGATGAAGTGCCCGCACTCGTAAGGGAAGTGGCCGACGACGCCGCGCTCGCGATGTCGCTCATTGAGAACATCCAGCGCGAGAACCTGAATCCGATGGAGGAAGCCGCCGGCATCCAGCGCCTGGTCGACGAGTTTAAGATGACCCACGAGCAGGCCGCCGACGCGGTCGGACGCTCGCGCAGCGCGACCACCAATCTGCTGCGGCTCCTGAAGCTCGCGCGGCCGGTGCAGGAGATGGTGATGGAAGGCGCGCTCGAGATGGGGCACGCGCGCGCTCTCCTTGCGCTCGATGGTGCGCGCCAGATCGAGGCGGGCAAGCGCGTTGCCGCAAAGGGCCTCTCGGTGCGCGAGACCGAGGCACTGGTGAACGCGCTGCTGCGAGGGCCGGCGCTTCGGCGCAAGCGCGTTGACCGCGACCTCGCGCGGCTCGAGGAGGAGATCTCCGGGCGGCTTGGAACGACCGTGGAGATCCGCGCAGGCAAGAAAGGCAGCGGCAAGCTCGTGGTGCACTACTCGAGCCTGGATCACCTCGATGCCCTTCTGAGGAAGCTCCGGTGAACGCCGAGTTCGGATATACTTTCGCGGCTTTGCTCGGTGCGGAGAAACCGAACGCCATGCTTCGCAGCTTGAGCAAGCCGATCCGCACCGTGATCGCGTGGCAGGCAGCAGCCACGCTGTTGATGACGCTTGCTGGAGCCGCGTTCATCGGCATCCACGGCGCGGTTTCTGCGGCCGCCGGGGGCCTCGTCAGCATCACCGCCGGCTTGGCGGCCGCATGGGTCGCTGCAAGGGGTAGCGGGAATTCGGCAGGGGGAATTCTGGCCGGGGCGCTGCGCGCCGAAGCCGTGAAAATCGGCCTGGCCGTTCTTCTGCTGTGGCTGGTGCTTGCGAACTACGCCGACGCCATTGTGGTCGTGATCATTGGCTCGTTCGTCGTCACCATGCTCATTTTCGCGATGGCGTTCTTCGTTCGCGAGTATTGACGCACTGAGATGGCCGCAGGCAAGGCGCTTACCCCGACGGAATACATCCAGCACCACCTTACGTTCTTCACCAAGCCGGTGGGGGACGGCGGCTTCTGGACTCTGAATGTGGATTCGCTGGTAACGGCGCTGCTCGTCGGCGTGGCAGGCATCGGCTTCATCTGGTGGGTGGTTCGCGGAGCGACCTCGGGCGTGCCGAACAAGCGCCAGGCCTTCGTCGAGCTTGCCTTCGAGTTCATTGACGATCAAGTGAAGGGCGTTTTCCATCACGGCGACCGCAATCGGTTCGTCGCTCCTGCCGCGCTCACGGTGTTCGTCTGGGTGCTGTTGATGAACGCGATGGATTTCCTGCCGGTCGACATCATGGCGGTAATGCTCGGGGCGGTCGAGCTGCATGAATGGCGCCTCGTACCCACGGCGGACGTCAACACCACCTTTGCGCTCTCGCTTTCGGTCTGGCTGCTCATGATCTTCTTCGCCATCGCGGCCAAGGGCCTCGGCGGCTGGATTCACGAGCTCACTTGCAGCCCGTTTGGCGTGAAACCCTGGTTCGCGGCGCCTTTCCTCGTGGTGTTCAATGTGCTTTTCAACATCATCGAGTACGTTTCGAAGCCGCTGTCGCACTCGCTGCGGCTCTTCGGCAACATGTACGCTGGCGAGATCATTTTTCTGCTGCTGTGGCTTTGGGCGGCGACCGGCCTGGTGGGCTCCATCTTCGCCGTCCCGCTCGCGCTCGGCTGGGCGATATTCCATATCCTCATTGTCGTTTTGCAGGCCTACATCTTCATGATGCTTACCGTCGTCTACATCGCGCTCGCGCACGAGCATCACTGACCGTATCCAACATCCAATCTAATTTCGCTCAGGAAAGGATAGTACCGATGGAAAAACTGCAGCTTCTGGCGATGGTCCAGGCCTATACCGGCATTGGCATCGGCCTCATGATCGGAGTCGGCGCCGCCGGCGCTTGCATTGGCGTGGGTATCATGTGCAGCCGCTTCCTGGAGGCCGCAGCGCGCCAGCCTGAGCTCACCAATTCTCTTCAGGCGAAGGTGTTCCTGCTGCTCGGCCTGATCGACGCCTCGTTCATCATCGGGGTGGGCCTGGCGATGATGTTCGCGTTCGCCAACCCGCTCATCCTTCCTGAATTCCGCTAAAGAGCGCGGCTTCGTTCGGCAGGAAGGCGGAACATGAACATCAATCTGACTTTGATTGTGCAGGCGGTCACGTTCGCCCTGTTCATCTGGTTTACGGTGAAGGTAATCTGGCCGTACATGCTGCGCGCAATCGAGACACGGCAGAAGACCGTCGCAGACGGGCTGGCGGCGGCCGAGCAGGGAAAACGCTCCCTCGAGCTTGCCAGCCAGCGCTCCGACGAGGAGATTCGCAATGCACGCGAGCGCGCCGCCGAGCTCTTGTCGCACGCAGAGAAGCGCGCGGCGCAGCTCATCGAGGTGGCGAAGAACGCCGCCAAGGAGGAAGGCAACCGTGAAAAGGCCGCGGCTAAGGCCGAGATCGAGCAGGAGATGACGCGCGCGCGCGAGCAGCTGCGTGACCACGTGGCCTCGCTCGCCGTGGCCGGCGCCGAGAAGATCCTTCGACGCGAGGTCGACGCCAAGGCGCACGGCGAGCTGCTCGAGTCGCTGAAGCGGCAGTTGTAATGGCCGAGCCGAGCACCGTAGCTCGCCCTTACGCCGAAGCGGCGTTCAATCTGGCCGTCGAGTCGGGCGCGCTCGCCAAGTGGTCCGAGATGCTGGCCGCGCTCGGCCTCGTGGCAGCCGACGGGCGGGTGCGCGCCGCTGCCGCCGACCCCAACCTGACCGATGCGCAGGCCGCGGGACTGTTCATTTCCATCCTTTCCGGCCGGCTCAGCGGCGATGCTGAGAATTTCGTGCGCGTACTCGCGGAAAACGGCAGGCTAGCTCTGTTGCCCGAAATCCGCGCCCAGTTCGAAGTGCTGAAGAATGAGCACGAGGGCGTGCTGGAGGCCGAGGTGCATGCGGCGTTCGAACTCTCCGACGCCCAGCTCGCTGAGCTGACGCAGCGCCTCGAGAAGAAGACCGGGCGCAAGGTAAGGACGAAAGTGCAGATCGACAAGGACCTCATCGCCGGCGTGCGGCTCGTCCTCGGCGACAAGGTGATCGACGGCTCGGCGCGCGCGCAGCTCGGCGCGCTCGAGACGGCGCTGAAAGCTTAGGAGCTTTTCGATGCAACTCAATCCCTCCGAAATTTCCGAACTGATCAAGAGCCGCATCCAGAACCTGGACGCCGGCGCGCGCATGCGCACGCAGGGGACCGTGGTGTCGGTCACCGACGGCATCTGCCGCATCCATGGCTTGTCGGACGTGATGCAAGGCGAGATGCTGGAATTTCCGAAGAATACCTTCGGCCTCGCGCTCAACTTGGAGCGCGACTCGGTCGGCGCCGTGATCCTCGGCGAGTACACCCATATCACCGAGGGCGACATCGTGAAGACGACGGGCAAGATACTTTCGGTGCCCGTCGGTCCGGAGCTCCTCGGGCGGGTGGTGAATTCGCTCGGCCAGCCGATCGATGGCAAGGGGCCGATCAACGCCAAGATGACCGATGTGATCGAGAAGGTGGCGCCAGGCGTGATCGCGCGCCAGTCGGTGTCGCAGCCGGTGCAGACCGGACTGAAGGCGATCGACTCCATGGTGCCCATCGGCCGCGGGCAGCGCGAGCTCATCATTGGCGACCGTCAGACCGGCAAGACGGCTGTTGCGGTTGATACGATGATCAACCAGAAGGGCAAGGACCTCTTCTGCGTCTACGTCGCCATCGGGCAGAAGGCGTCCACCATCGCGACCGTGGTGCGCAAGCTGGAAGAGCACGGCGCCATGGCCTACACGATCGTGGTGGCGGCTTCCGCCTCGGAGTCGGCCGCGATGCAATACATCGCGCCGTACTCGGGCTGCACCATGGGCGAGTACTTCCGCGACCGCGGCCAGGACGCGCTCATCATCTACGATGACCTCACTAAGCAGGCGTGGGCGTATCGCCAGGTTTCGTTGCTGCTGCGCCGCCCGCCAGGACGCGAGGCGTACCCCGGGGACGTGTTCTATCTGCACTCGCGGCTGCTCGAGCGCGCAGCGCGCGTCAACGCCGAGTACGTCGAGAAGTTCACCAAGGGCGCCGTCAAGGGCAAGACGGGCTCGCTCACCGCACTACCCGTGATCGAGACCCAGGCGGGCGACGTGACGGCGTTCGTGCCGACGAACGTCATCTCCATCACGGATGGACAGATCTTCTTGGAGACGGATCTCTTCAATGCGGGCGTCCGCCCCGCTATCAACGCCGGCATCTCGGTGTCGCGCGTCGGCGGCGCGGCGCAAACCAAGATCATGAAGCGCCGCGACACCGGCGGCGGCGTGCGCTTGGCGCTTGCCCAGTACCGCGAGCTCGCGGCGTTCGCGCAGTTCGCGAGCGATCTGGACGAGGCGACCCGCAAGCAGCTTGAGCGCGGGCGGCTGGTCACCGAGCTGATGAAGCAGCCGCAATACCAGCCGCTGCAGGTGTGGGAAATGGCGCTCACGCTCTTCGCGGTGAATAACGGCTACTTCGACGATATCGAGGTCAAGAAAGCGCTGACGGCCGAAAAGTCCATGCGTGACCACATTAAGGGCAAGTACACGGCGTTGGTGAAGACAATGGAAGACAAGAAGGACCTGTCGGCCGACGAGGAGAAGGCGTTGCACGAGGCGATCAAGGACTGGAAGAAGAATGCGCCGGAACTGGTCGCGGCAACCCCGGCCAAGGCCGAAGCAGGATCGGCAAGGGTTGAAAGCGCTAAGAAACAGAGCGCTCCCGCCAAGGTGAGTTGACCGATGCCGGGTACCAAGGAAATCCGGTTGAAGATCCGGAGTGTGCAGAACACCCGGAAGATCACCAAGGCGATGGAAATGGTCGCTGCCTCCAAGATGCGCAAGGCGCAGGACCGCATGCGCCACGCCCGTCCTTACGGCGAGAAGATCCGCAACGTCGCGGCGCGCATCTCGCATGCCAACCCCGAATACCGTCATCCGTACCTCGTCGACCGCGACACGGTGAAACGCGTCGGCATCATCGTGATTACGACCGACAAGGGGCTGTGCGGCGCGCTCAATACCAATCTGCTGCGCATGGTGCTCGCGCAGTACAAGCAGTGGCAGGCCGAGGGCGAGGAGATCGAGGTTTGTGCTCTCGGCAACAAAGGCTTGGGCTTCATGCAGCGCCTCGGCGCCACGATCGTCTCGCAAGCGGTCCAGCTCGGCGACCGCCCCGTGATGGAAAAGCTCATCGGTCCGGTCAAGGTGGTGCTGGACGGCTATACGTCGAACCGCTTCGACCGCCTGATGCTCGCCTACAACCGTTTTATCAACACGATGAAGCAGGAGGCCGTCATCGAACAACTGCTGCCGCTTTCCGGGGAGCGGCTCGGCGCCCCGGAGACGGTGTGGGATTACATCTACGAACCCGAGGCGCGCGCGGTGCTCGACCAGGTTCTCACGCGCTACATCGAGGCGCTCATCTTCCAGGCGGTGGCCGAAAACATGGCCTCCGAACAGTCGGCTCGCATGGTGGCGATGAAGGCCGCTTCCGACAACGCTGGCAACCTGATCGACGAGCTCACGCTCATCTACAACAAGAACCGGCAGGCGGGAATCACCAAGGAGCTTTCTGAAATCGTTGGCGGCGCTGCCGCCGTTTAACGGAAATACCATGGCACAGGCACAAGGAACCATCGTTCAATCCATCGGCGCGGTGATCGACATCGAGTTCCCACGCGAGCAGATGCCGAACATCTACGACGCGCTGGTGCTCGAAGAGAGCGGCGACAACGCGCTCGTCGAAAAAGGGCTCACGTTCGAAGTCGAGCAGCAGCTCGGCGACGGCGTCGTGCGCTGCATCGCGCTCGGCTCCTCCGACGGCCTGCGCCGAGGCATGAGAGTGAAGGCAACCGGCGAGCCGATCGCGGTGCCGGTGGGGCCGGGCACGCTGGGGCGCATCATGGACGTGCTCGGGCGCCCGATCGACGAAAAGGGCCCGATCAAGTCGGACGAGCGGCGCACGATTCATCAGACCGCGCCCAAGTTCGACGAGCTGTCCCCGTCGGTGGAGCTTCTCGAGACCGGGATCAAGGTCATCGACCTCATTTGCCCCTTCGCCAAGGGCGGAAAGATCGGGCTCTTCGGCGGTGCGGGTGTCGGCAAAACGGTGACCATGCTCGAGCTCATCAACAACATCGCCACGAAACACGGCGGGCAATCGGTGTTCGCCGGCGTCGGCGAGCGCACGCGGGAGGGCAACGACTTCTACCACGAGATGATCGAGGCGGAAGTGATCAAGCTTGACAACCTGCCCGAGTCCAAGGTGGCGATGGTGTTCGGGCAAATGAACGAGCCGCCCGGCAACCGCCTGCGTGTCGGACTGACCGGCCTCACGATGGCGGAAAAATTCCGTGACGAGGGGCGAGACATCCTGTTCTTCGTCGACAACATCTACCGCTACACACTCGCCGGCGTGGAAGTCTCAGCCCTTCTCGGGCGCATGCCCTCTGCGGTTGGCTACCAGCCCACCCTCGCCGAGGAAATGGGGCGGCTTCAGGAACGCATCGTCTCGACCAAAGTCGGCTCGATCACCTCGGTGCAGGCTATCTATGTGCCGGCCGATGACCTGACTGATCCGTCGCCCGCGACCACGTTCGCCCACCTGGACGCCACCGTTGTGCTGTCGCGCGACATCGCGTCGCTCGGTATCTACCCTTCGGTTGACCCGCTCGACTCTACCTCTCGCCAGGTGGACCCCAATGTCATCGGCGAAGAGCACTATACGACGACGCGCGGCGTGCAGGCGGTGCTGCAACGCTACAAGGAGCTGCGCGACATCATCGCAATCCTCGGCATGGATGAGCTTTCCCCGGAGGACAAGCTCGCAGTCGCGCGCGCGCGCAAAATCCAGCGCTTCCTGTCGCAGCCCTTCACTGTGGCGCAAAACTTCACCGGCAGCCCGGGCAAGTACGTGCCGCTCGCTGAAACCATCAAGGGCTTCAAGATGATCGTGAACGGCGAGTGCGACGCGCTGCCCGAGCAGGCGTTCTACATGGTGGGCCCCATCGAGGAAGCCTTCGAGAAGGCGAAGTCGCTGCAGGAGCCCTCGGCAACGGCACAATCCAGTCCGGCGAAGGACAAGCCCGCTCCAGCGCCAAGCGCCTCGACCCCCAAGAAGTAAGAACTAGTGGCAAACACTATTCACGTTGATGTCGTCAGCGCCGAAGAGTCGGTGTTCTCCGGCGAGGCGGAGTTCGTCGTGCTGCCGGGCGAGGCGGGAGAGCTCGGCATCTATCCGCGCCACACCCCTCTTATCACGCGCATCAGGCCCGGTGCGGTGCGCATTGTGCCGCCCGGCGGGGGAGAGGAGCAACTCATTTTCGTGGCGGGTGGCATCCTGGAGGTTCAGCCCAAGGTGATCACGGTGCTTGCCGATACGGCCATCCGCGGGCACGACCTCGACGAGGCCAAGGCCAACGAGGCGCTGCGGAAGGCCGAGGAGGCGCGCCGCACGGCCCGCGACAAGCAGGAAATCGCGGCGGTCGAGAGCGAGGTGTCGATGCTTGCGGCGCAGCTGGCTGCGATTCGCAAGATGCGCAAGAAATAGTCCGGAGGGACTAAATTGCGGCCGCAACGGCGGCGCGCTTGAGCAATTGAAGAAGGCTAGCAGCACCTAGCAAGAACACGCCGCCGCGGCCCGCGCGCGGGGCACTCGACCTCGACGCGCAGCGTTTCGCCCGCCCCGATGAGCGCCGTGCGCTCGACTACGCTTGCGCCGGGCCTCGGCGTGAGCAGTGCGGGCTTGGGTGCGCCGATGCCGCGCGTGAAGCCGTCGTCTGCGTAGGCTGGCGCCGCGAGCATCATCGCCACTGCGGCCAGGGCCACTGCCACTGCGATGCCGAGCGCCGAAGCGAGCGCAAGTAGCGCGAGCAGCGGCAGGGCAGGTTTCGGTGGTTGTTCGACGTCCATGATCTCGGCGTTGGCACCCATTGAAACCAATGGAGCCTCGTCCATGGAGTCGCAGCGCGGGCAAAGCGGCGAAGAATTCTGGCAAACCGGGGGCGTCGGGTCGATGACCATCACGTTCGCGCTATAGTCGTCGCCATGTCGCGTCGCATCGCTATCGTCGAGGATGAACCGGCCATCCGCGCGAACTACACGGAGGCACTGCGTAAGCACGGTTTCGAGGTCACCGCGTACGGGGGGCGCACCGAGGCGCTCGCCGCAATGAGGACCCGGCTGCCCGATCTTGCCCTTATCGACATCGGGCTTGGCGCCGACGTCGACGGCGGGTTTGCGCTTTGCCGCGAACTGCGCGCCCTGTCCGCAGCACTGCCCATCATCTTCCTCACGGCGCGCGACAGCGACTTCGATGCGGTTGCCGGGTTGCGGCTCGGCGCTGACGATTATTTGACCAAGGACGTGAGCCTGCCCCACTTGCTTGCGCGCATTGCGGCGCTGTTCCGCCGCGCCGAGCTCTCCGCCGACACGACCGCGGCGCCGGAGCGACTGGAGCGCGGCGCGCTCGCGATCGACCTCAAGCGTTTCACGGTTACGTGGCGCGGCGTGGCGGTGCCGCTGACGCTGACCGAGTTCTGGATGGTGCACGCGCTCGCCAAGTTTCCCGAGCACGTCAAGACCCGGGAGCAGCTAATGCGCGAAGCGAACCTGGTGGTCGACGATGGCACGATCACTTCTCACATCAAGCGCGTCCGCAGAAAGTTCATTGCCGTCGACCCGAGCTTCGACGCCATCGATACGGTATACGGCATGGGGTATCGCTGGCAGGCATGACGCGGTTGCGCTTGAGCCTGCGAGTCAAGCTCGCGCTGGTGCTGCTCGCCTTGGCCGCGCTGCCGCTCGCCGGAATCCTGTACGTAAACGAAATGGAGCGCTTTTTATTGCAGGAGCAGGAACAGTCGCTGCTCGCCGTGGCGCGCGCAGTCGCGACGGCGTTGCACGAGCGTCCGCAGTTGCTCGCGAGCGCTTCCGGGCGGGATGACGAAGTCGATGCCATCTTGCTTGGCCTGCAGCGCGCCTCCTCGCGGATCTGGGTGGTGGACGGCCGCTATCAGGTCATCGCCTCGGCGGGGAGCCTGCGGCGGGCGACCGAAGTCGCCTTGGAAGCACCGTGGTGGCAGCCCCTCGTGAGCTTCTCGTTCGGCTGGCTCATCCCCCGGCCGACCGAGGACTTCGCCGAGGGCCAGTTGGAGGACGTGCTCGCCACCGGGTGGGACGTCGCGGCGGCGCTGCAGGGCACGCCGGCGACGCGCGCGCGGCACACGCGGGACGGCCGCGCGATCGTGATGTCGGCCGCGCATCCCATCTGGAACGGCGACGAGGTCACGGGTGCCGTCGTGACCGAGGAAACGACCAATTCGGTGATGTCGGTGAAGAGCGCCGCGCTCGAGCGGCTGCTGCTGTTAACGCTGGCCGCCTTCGCGGGTGCGGCTGTCTTGCTCATGGCTTTCGCCACGCGGCTCTCGGTGCGGATTCGGCGTCTACGCGACGAGGCGGAGTCGGCGATCGACGCACGCGGGCGCATCACGCGCCTCACCGCCGGCTCCAACGCTGGCGACGAGATCGGTGATCTGTCGCGCAGCTTCTCTGCGGTGCTCGAGCGCCTTGCCGAGCACCACGCCTACCTTGAGTCGATGGCTGGGCGTCTGTCGCACGAGTTGCGTACCCCGATCGCCGTCGTGCGCTCGTCATTGGAAAATCTGAAGCTCTCCGGCGAAGACTCCGCGCGATACATCGACCGCGCCGAGCAGGGGCTTGCTCGCCTGGGGCGGATCCTGGAGCGCATGACCGAAGCATCGCGCCTCGAGCAGAGCCTGAGCGGCGTCGAGCGTATCCGCTACGATCTCTCGGCGGTAGTACGCGGCTGCGTCGAAGGGTACCGCCTGGCGTATGCACAGTCCGCTTTTGTCCTTGAGCTGCCACCGGGCCGACTCGAGGTGCAAGGCTCGCCGGACCTTGCGGCGCAGCTTCTCGACAAGCTGGTCGAGAACGCGGTGGACTTTAGCCATCCCGGTGCACCGGTGCGCGTAACGCTGGAGCGGAGCGATGACGTGGCCTCGCTTACCGTGTCGAACAAGGGGCCGCTTCTGCCCGACAGAATGCGAACGCGGCTTTTCGAGTCGATGATCTCGGTGCGCGACGGGCTCGGCGCCGCAACTCCGCATCTCGGCCTCGGGCTCTACATGGCGCGGCTCATCGCGCAGTTCCACGGCGGAACGATCGCCGCATCGAACCTCGCGAGCGGCGACGGCGTCGCGGTGGGCGTGCGCATCCCGCTCGCATGATCCACGACCTCCTCGTGATTGGCGGCGGCATCAACGGCGCCGGCATCGCACGCGACGCCGCTGGCCGCGGCCTTTCCGTGATCCTGGTCGAGAAGGCCGATCTCGCCGGCGCCACGTCCTCTGCATCCTCGAAGCTGATCCACGGCGGCTTGCGCTATCTCGAACAGTTCGAGTTTCGGTTGGTCGCCGAAGCGCTCGCCGAGCGGGAGATCTTGCTGCGCATCGCGGGGCACCTGACCTGGCCTACGCGCTTCGTCGCGCCGCACCTTCCGGGTCTTCGCCCGCGCTGGATGATCCGTATCGGGCTCTTCCTGTACGACCATTTGGCGAGCCGCTCGCTTCTGCCGGGATCACAGGCGGTGAGGCTCGACCGTCCGCCGTATTCATCCGCGCTGCGCCCGGAGCTCAGGCACGGCTTCGTATTCTCGGATTGCCGGGTCGATGACGCGCGCCTCGTCGTGGCAAACGCGCTGGACGCCGCACAGCGCGGCGCGCGGATTCTGACGCGAACCGAGCTTGTTTCCGCATGGCGTCGCGACGGCGCCTGGACTGCCGAGCTCTCCAGCGGTGAAGTGGTGCAGGCGCGCGCGCTCGTCAATGCAGCAGGCCCCTGGGTCAAGGAGGTGCTGAATCGCAATCTCGCACAGCCGACGCGCGATTCGGTGCGCCTGGTCAAGGGCAGCCATATCGTTCTGCCGCGCCTCTACGAGGGCGAGCACGCCTTCATACTGCAGAATGACGACGGGCGTGTTGTCTTCATGATTCCGTTCGAGGATCGGTTCACGCTGGTGGGAACTACTGACGTCGACTACGACGGCGATCCTGGAGCGCTAACCGCGAGCGAGGCAGAGGCCGAGTACCTGTGCCATGCGCTCGGACGCTATCTCGTCCGCGCTCCGACACCTTCCGAGGCGCTGTGGTGCTACGCGGGCGTGCGGCCGCTGTACGACGACGGCTCAGCGGATCCCTCGGCTATCACGCGCGACTATACCTTGCGGGTGGACGACGACGCAGGAGTAGCACCGGTGCTCTCGGTATTCGGGGGCAAGATCACCACTTATCGGCGGCTTGCGGAGCAGGCACTCGAGAAGCTCGCGCCATACTTCCCGGTACTCAAGCCGCCCTGGACGGCACAGGCCCCGCTTCCTGGCAGCGATTTCGAGAGCCGAGAGCTGGTAAAGCGCGAGCTAGCGGAGCGCTACCGCCAAATACCCTCGCCGGTGCTGGAGGGCGTATTCAGGCGCCACGGGACGGCTGCGTCAAAGGTGCTTGGCGATGGGCGGCTTGGCGAGGACTTTGGCGCAGGGCTAACCGAGCGCGAATTGGCCCACTTCATGGAGCGAGAATGGGCGCGCTCGGCTGAGGACGTGCTCTGGAGGCGCACTAAGTGCGGCCTGCACATGACGGAGGCGCAATGCGCTCGCGTCGCGCGGGTGGTCGGCCGATGAGACCGGTTGCGGAACTCGACGCACGGGGTGTGCGCGCGGTGCTCGTCGACATCGACGATACCTTGAGCACGCACGGCCGGCTTACAGCGCAAGCGTACGGCGCGCTCGAGCGTTTGCAGCGCGGAGGGCTTCGGGTGGTGCCGGTTACCGGGCGTCCGGCGGGGTGGTGCGACCACATCGCACGGATGTGGCCGGTGGACGCCGTCGTGGGCGAAAACGGCGCCTTCTATTTTTTCCACAGCGGCAACCGGCTGCACAAGCGCTTCTGCGAGGATCCGCAAAGCCGGGCAAAGAAGCGCGCGCGCCTGGACGCGATCGCTGCGCACATCGTCGCCGCGGTGCCGGGTTGCGCCCTGGCCTCGGACCAGCCTTATCGCGAGACCGACCTCGCAATCGATTATTGCGAGGACGTGCCGCCGCTGCCCCTCGAGGCGGCGAGCCGCATCGCTGCCTTGATGCGCGAGGCGGGCCTGACCGCCAAGGTGAGCTCGATCCATGTCAACGGTTGGTTCGGCGATTACGACAAGCTCGCCATGACGAGGCGGCTTTTTGCCGAGCGCTACGCGATGGACCTCGACGCCGCAAACCGCGAGGTCGTGTTCGCCGGGGATTCACCCAACGACTCGTCGATGTTCGGCTTTTTCGAAAACTCGGTCGGGGTTGCCAACGTCCGGCGGTTCGAGTTGCACCTCTCCCACGCGCCAAAATACGTGACGCACGCGGCATCCGGTGCGGGGTTCGCCGAGCTCGCCGAGCACCTCCTGCGTCGCTGAGGTGCGACTCGCGTCATAGGCCCGCGACGCGGGCTGAGCGTGCCGGACCATGGCGCGGCGGCGCTTGCGCAACCGCCCGGCTTCCCTGCGCTCGATCGCAACGGCGACGGCTACCTGTCGTGGGTCGAAGCGCTCGCGGACCAGGAAATTTACAAGCGCTTCGTGCAGTTCGACGTCAACGGGGATCGCCAGCTCTCACCGACCGAATACCTCGCGGCGCGCGAAGAGTACGAGAAACCGTGAACGGCGTGCGCAGCGTGCACAACAACATCACCGTCAAGTAGACTGCGGCCCGATGCCGGGGCCCCTCGACGGAGTTCGTGTTCTTGACATGACGCGCGTGCTGGCGGGTCCATGGGCCGCGCAGAACCTGGCTGACCTGGGCGCGGAGGTCATCAAGCTCGAGCGTCCCAACAAAGGCGACGACTCGCGCGCGTTCGGGCCGCCCTGGCTCAAGGACGCGCAGGGCCGCGACACCTCGGAGTCGGCGTACTTCGCCTGCGCCAACCGAGGCAAGAAATCGCTCACGCTCGACCTCGCGCATCCGCGCGGCCAGGCGATCGCGCGAGAGCTGGCAGCGAAATGCGATGTTCTTCTCGAGAATTTCAAGTTCGGCGACCTCGACCGCTACGGGCTTGGCTACCCGCAGCTGCGCGAAACGAACCCCGGCCTAATCTACTGCTCCGTAACCGGCTTCGGACATACGGGCCCATGGCGCGAACGGCCGGGCTACGACTTCATGATCCAGGGCATGGGCGGGCTGATGAGCATCACCGGCGAGCGCGACGACCGTCCGGGCGGAGGGCCGCAGAAAGCCGGCATTCCGATTGCCGATCTGATTACCGGCATGTACGCGAGCATCGCAGTCTGCGCCGCTCTCGCGCATCGCGCGAAGACCGGCGTCGGCCAGCACCTCGATTTGGCGCTGTTCGATTCACTCGTCGCGGTGCTCGCCAATCAGGGCGGAAATTACCTGGCGACAGGCAAGCCTCCCGGGCGCCTCGGCAACGACCACCCGAATATCGCTCCCTACCAGGTGTTCCGTACCCTCGACGGGAGCCTCATCCTCGCCTGCGGCAACGACAACCTGTTCCGCAAGTTCTGCGAGATGGCCGGCTGCTTGGCGCTCGCCGATGATCCTCGCTTCGCGAGCAACGGCAAGCGCGTTGAGAACCGCATCGAGCTGACCCGGCTGCTGAACGAAGTCTTCTTGAAAAGCTCCACCAAAGAATGGATCGCACGGCTCGAAGCTGCAGGCGTGCCGTGCGGGCCGATCAACGATCTCGCTCAGGTCTTCAGCGAGCCGCAGGCGCTCGCGCGCGGGCTGAGAATGGAGCTCGCGCACCCGGGCGCCGGAAGCGTATCGCTCGTGCGAAGCCCCATGCGATTCTCGAAAACACCGGTCGATCACCAAATGCCACCGCCGAGCCTGGGGCAGCACACCGACGAAGTTCTAATGAGCCTGCTCGATAAGACTGCGTCGGAGATCGCTGCGCTACGTTCCGCGGGAATCGTGTAGCGCGTTTAGCGGCTCTTTACTGTGTGCGAAGACGCGGATCGAGCGCGTCGCGCAGCGAGTCGCCGAAGAGGTTGAAGCCGAACACCCCGAGGCTGATGGCAAGCCCGGGGAAGATCGCCATCCACGGCGCCGTTTCGGCGAACTCGACCGCCGCGCCGCGCAGCATCAGTCCCCAAGCGGCGGTCGGCTCCTGAACGCCCAGGCCGAGGAACGACAGCGACGCTTCGAGCAGGATCGCCTCGCCGAGAAACGCGGTCGCCATGATGAGGATGGGCGCCATGACGTTGGGCAGCATATGGCGCAAGATGATGCGGCGATGGCCGAAGCCGGATGCGCGGGCGGCGTCGACGTACGGCATCTCGCGCACGGCCAGCGCGCTTGCGCGTACGACGCGCGCGCAACGCGGCACCATCGGCGTTGCGATCGCGAGGATTACGTTTTCCGGGCCAGTACCGAGCACCGCGACGACGGCGAGCGCGAGGATGATCACCGGGAAAGCGAAGAAGACGTCCATGATTCGCTGCACGATCAGGTCGACTCGCCCGCCGAAGTAGGCGCTCGCCACGCCGATCAGGGAACCGAGGACGGCGCCGAGAAGCGAGGCGCCCAGGCCGACCAGCAGCGCCGTACGCGAGCCGTAGATGATGCGCGACAGGACGTCGCGGCCGAACGCGTCGGTCCCGAGCCAGTGCACCGCGCTTGGCGCCGAGATCATCGCCGCGTAGTCTGTTTCCAGCGGATCGTAGGGCGCTATCCATCCCGCCGTCGCCGCGAGCACCACCATGATCAGGATGATGACGCCGCCGATGGCGCCGAGCGGACGCCGCCGCACGAAATCGACGACCGCCGAGATCCAGCGCGCGCGTGGCGCGCGGGTCAGTTGCTCAACGGTTTGCGGAGTAACGGCCATAGCGCAAGCGTCATTTCATCTGTACCGGATGCGCGGATCGATCCAGGCGTACGCGATGTCGACGAAAAAGTTCACTACCAGGAAAAAGGTCGCCACCAGCATCACGAGCGCCTGGGTGAGCGTGTAATCGCGGTGCGCGATCGCCTCCACGAACAGCATCCCCAGGCCGTTCAGGTTGAACACCTGCTCGGTCACCACCAGGCCGCCGAGCAGGAAGGCGAACTCCAGGCTCATGACGGTGAGCACCGGCAGGATCGCGTTCTTGAGCGCGTGGCGCGCGAGGATCAGCTTCAGCCACAATCCCTTGGCGCGCGCCGTGCGGATGTAATCCTCGCGCAGCACTTCCAGCATGGCGGAGCGCATCATGCGTGTGCCGACCGCGGAATAGCGGTAGCCGACCGCGAGCGCCGGCCAGATCAGCTGCTGCAGGTTCTGCCAGGGATCCACCCAAAGCGGCGTGAACACCATCGGCGGCACCCACTTGAACACGATCAGCATGGTGAGGATCATGAGGATGCCGAGCCAGAATGACGGCGTGGCGAGGCCCGCGATCGAGAACACGCGCACCACGTAGTCCACCCAGGTATCCTGCTTGATCGCCGCAAGGATGCCGAGCGGGATCGCGAGCAGCTGCGCGATCAGGCTCGCCATGATGGCGAGCTGCAGCGACAGCGCGAAGCGCAGCTTGATCTCCTCGGTGATCGGCGAGCCGGTCCACATCGAAAGGCCGAAGTCCAGCTGCAGCACGCCGCCCATCCAGCTGGTGAACTGCTTCCACAGCGGCTGGTCGAGGCCGAGCTTCTTCCTTTCGATGTCCATCAGCTCCTGCGACTGGAACTGGCTCCCCTGGGTCAGGAAGCGTGCTTCGACCACGTCGCCCGGAACGACGCGCAGCAGGATGAAGATGAGCACCGCCACCCCAAGCAGCGTTGGGACCATCGCCAACAGCCGCTTGAGGATGTAGGCGCCCATCGCCCTATGGGCTCACTCGGCGAGCCAGACTGTGTCGAGCGTGTTGTTGAGGTAGTGGCTCGGCGTGATGGTCCAGCCCTTCACCTTCGACGAGTGCGGGATGATGCGATGCCACTGCAGTGTCATCAGATAGTGCGCTTCCTCGTCGAGCAGCCGCTTCTCGAACTGGCGCACGATCTGCTTCCTCTTCTCGACGCTGGTCTCGCGGCTCTGCTGATCGTAGAGCTGGTCGAGCACCGGGTCCTTGTAGCGCCCGTAGTTCGCCGGATTGCGGTCGGTTGACAGGAACTTATACATGTCGAGGTCGGGCTCGACGATATAGCCGCACTGGAAGTCCATCGCCGCCTCGAAGTCGCCCTTGCGGATGACGCCGAAGTAGGCGGCGGCCTCGATGACCTCTTGCTTGACGTTCAGGCCGACGCGACGCCACTGGTCGATCATCCATACGCCGAGCGGCTCATACGGCATCGGGATGCCGCGGTTCTTGAATGTGAACTGGAAGCCCTCGGGAACGCCGGCTTCCTTGAGCAGACGCCGCGCCTCGGCGCGCGACTTCTCGGCGTCGGTCCAGTAGCCGGCGAGCTTGTTCAGCTCCTCGGGCGGGGTTGCGTACGGAGTCCCCGGCACCTGCACGCCCGCCACTTCCTTGACGATCGCGATCTGCGATAGCGCCTTCGAGCCGCCATGGCGGTCGAGCGCCAGCGTCAGCGCCTTGCGCACGCGCTTGTCGTCGAAGGGCTTCTTCTCATGGTTGATCGCTACGAGCAGGATGCAGTCCCACGGCGATTCCTGCACCGTGATCTTGTTGCCGAGCGACTCCAGCAACGTGTCGCGGTCTTTGGGCGTGAAGCCGCGAAACTGGATGTGTGCGCGCTCGCCGCGCACCGCGGCCACCTGCGCTGCCGACGAGCTCATGAAGATGGCGCGGAAGCCGTCGAGGTAGGGTTTGCCTTTGTCCCAGTAATTGGGATTCTTCTTGCCGACCACATGCGAGCCCTTGACGTGCTCGACAAAGGTGAACGGGCCGGTGCCCATGATGTTCTTCTCGTACCAGTGCATGTCCTTCGCGAGGATGTCGGCCTTGTAGATGAAGTTATACGGCGACAGCAGCGAGGCGATGAACGAGCCCGACTTCTCTTTCAGCTGGAACACCACCGTAAGCGGATCGGGCGCTTCGACCTTCTCCACATCGGCGTACTGGCCCTTGCGCGTCGAACCAACCCCCGCAGGCGGAAAAATGATCTTGTCATAGGAGGCTTTCACATCGCGCGAGGTCATCTCCGAGCCGTCATGAAACTTCACGCCCTTGCGCAGCTTGAAGGTGTAAGTCTTGCCGTCCGGGGAAACGGTCCAGCTCTCCGCGAGCGAGGGGTAGGGCTTGGTGCCGCTTTTCTCGTTCGGGTCAACGCGCAGCAGCGTGTTGTAGAACGGCGCGATGGGATGAATCAGGCCGAACGTCTCTTCGCGGTGGCCGTCGTAGGACGGCGGTTCCGAGGGTACGGGAAAGACGAGTTCGCCGCCGGTACGCTGCGCCTGCGCAGGCGCTAGCAGCAGCGCGCCTGCCAATAGGACGAGCCAATGCACGAGTTTCATCAGTAAGCCTCCTCCTCCATTCCAGATTGCAGTTTGCCCTTCGAGCGGGGTCTTGTTTGGGCCCGGTTAGTAGAAGGGGGACGGCGACCGCGTGTCAAGCGTTTCTGCACTGCAGCGACGCCGCAACGGTGCTCTCGGGAAACTTAAGCGAGACTTAACGCGTCAGGCGAGATGGCAGGCACCCGAGTGCGCACGCCGTATCTCGCGCAGCGCGGGCACTTCCGCACTGCAGCGACCGACCGCAATGGGGCAGCGGGGGTGGAACACGCATCCCGGCGGCGGGTTGAGCGGGCTGGGTACCTCGCCCCGAAGCACCGTGCGCTCGCGCACCGCCTCCACCTCGGGGTCGGGAATCGGCACGGCGGAGAGAAGCGCGCGCGTGTACGGGTGCAGTGGCTCGTCGTAAAGCGCGCTGCGGTCGGCAAGCTCGACGATCTTGCCGAGATACATTACCGCGACGCGGTCTGAAATATGGCGCACCACCGAAAGGTCGTGCGCGATGAAAAGGTAGGTGAGTCCTAGGCGGCTTTGCAGGTCCTCGAGCAGGTTGATGATCTGTGCCTGGATCGACACATCGAGCGCGGACACCGGCTCGTCGCAGATGATGAGCGAGGGCTCCATGGCGAGCGCGCGGGCAATGCCGACGCGCTGGCGCTGGCCGCCGGAGAGTTGATGCGGATAGCGCTTCGCGTGCTGCGGCAGCAGCCCCACCTGCTCGAGAAGCTCCTGGACACGTGCTTGGCGCGCGGCCGCGTCGGGAATGATGCCGTGCACCTTCAGCGGCTCGGCGAGGATCTGGCCGATCGTCATGCGCGGATTGAGCGACGAGTAGGGGTCTTGGAAGATCACCTGCATCCGGCGGCGCACCTTGCGCAGCTCGGCCTCGTCGAGCGTCGTGAGGTCCACGCCCTCGAACAGGATGCGCCCGCTCGTCGGCCGCTCGAGCTGGAGGATGCAGCGGCCGGTGGTAGTCTTGCCGCAGCCCGATTCGCCGACCAACCCGAGTGTTTCCCCGCGGTTGAGCGTGAAGCTCACGCCGTCGATCGCGCGCACCATGCTCACGGGCCCGGAGAACATGCCGCCGCCGACGGGAAAATGCTTGACAAGGTTCTGGACCTCGAGGAGTACTTCGCTCACGCGGCGAGCTCCTTGACGAGTCGCTTCGCTTCCCAGCACGCGGACGTGTGCCCCGCGCCGACCTCGACAAGCGACGGCGCCTCGCTGCAGCGCTCGACGCGATAGGCGCAGCGCGGTGCGAACGCGCAGCCTGGCGGCAGGCGAGTTAGGTCGGGCGGCTGACCCTGGATCGGGTCGAGGCGTGCGCGCCGCGGCTCGTCCAAGCGGGGCACCGAGCGCAAGAGCCCGAGCGTATAAGGATGGCGCGGGCTGGCGTAGATCTCCCGGGCGGCCGCCTGCTCGATGATGCGCCCTGCGTACATGACGTTCACGCGGTCGGCATAGCGCGCCACCACGCCGAGGTTGTGCGTGATGATGAGCATCGCGACGCCCAGCCGGCGCGCGAGGTCGCGCATGAGTTCGAGAATCTGCGCCTGGATCGTGACGTCGAGCGCGGTGGTCGGCTCGTCGGCAAGAATGAGTGAAGGGTTACAGGCAAGCGCCATGGCAATCATCATTCGCTGGCGCATGCCGCCGCTGAAGTGGTGCGGGTACTGCGCGAGCCGACGCTCCGGGTCCGGGATGCCGACCATGCCAAGGAGTTCGATCGCGCGCGCGCGCGCCTGCGCCGGGGCCATGTTCATGTGAATCTCGAGGCCCTCGGTGAGCTGGCGTCCGATCGACAACACGGGGTTCAGCGAAGTCATCGGCTCCTGGAACACCATGGCGATCTCGCGTCCGCGCACGTGCTGCATCTCGGCTTCGCTGAGCTTGAGCAGATCGCGCCCTTTGTAAATGATTTCTCCGGCTTCGATGCGGCCGGCGGGCTCGGCGACCAGGCGCATGATGCTCAACGCCGACACCGATTTGCCGCAGCCCGATTCGCCCACCAGCGCCACGGTCTCGCCTTCGGCGACGTCCCACGACACACCGTCCACCGCGCGTACCGGCCCGGCGGTGGTCATGAAGGTCGTCTTGAGGCCACGCACTTCCAGCAGGGTCGCCACGGTCCTAGGCTATCGCTTTTGCCGCGTACAGGGTGTCGATCTCCGCAGCACAAAAGCCGAATTCCGCAAGCACCTCGCGAGTGTGCTGGCCGAAAGTCGGCGCCGGCCGCGCAACTTTGCCCGGCGTGCGGGAAAGCTTGACCGGCAATCCGAGCGCGCGCGTTCGGCCGGCGCGCGGATGCTCGAGCTCGACCACCATCTCCCGCGCAAGCGCCTGCGGGTCTGCGGCCACGTCCGCGATCGAATTAATCGGCCCGCACGGCACCGCGGCTGCCTCGAGCGCGGGGATCAGGTCGCTCTTCTTCCAAGGAGAAATCTTCGAGTTCAGCACTTTGGTGAGCGCGTCGAGATTCTTCATCCGCTCGGCGTTGCTGGCGAAGCGGGCATCCTTAAGGAGTTCCGGTGCATTCAGCACGCGCACCAGGCGTTCCCAGTTCGCCTGGTTCGCGCCGCCAATCGTGAGCCAGCCGTCGGAGGCGCGGAACGCCTGGTAGGGCGCCGAGAGGATGTGGGCCGAGCCGGTCGGGCCGGGCGGCTCGCCGGTGGCAAAGTAGATCGCCGCCTGCCAGTACATCTGCTGGATACCTGCTTCAAAGAGGGACGTGTCGACGAGCTGGCCTTCACCGGTC
>DASTPE010000081.1:0-5067 GCA_035762345.1 Burkholderiales bacterium | reverse complement strand
GCTCTAGCTTGCGCTTGAGATCCGCCGCCTCGCGCTGCGCGGACTCGAGCTGCGCCTTCCACTGCGCCTCGCGGCGGGACACTTCCTCGCCCACGGCTGAGCGCGCCTGCTCTTCGATTTTCTTGCGCTCGGCGTCGAGCTTGCGGGCGTACTCGACCTCCTGATTGCGAATGCTTTCCTGGAAATCCCGGAGCTGCTTGCGCAGGGCAAGCTCCTCGGCGCGGAACTTGGCGAGCGTGCCCTCCTTCGCGCTCAAGGCCTCGTTCAGCGCCTTGAGCTGGATATCGAACCGCGCCTTGGCCTCCGCCGCGAGCTGGGCCTCGAGCTTCTTCTTGTGCTCGGCGAGCGAGCGCTCGAGCTCGCCCGCGTGGCGCTCGATCGCCTGGCGCGAGATGCCTTCGGAGAGAGGAAAGCGATGGCTGCACTTGGGGCAAAACACCTTCTCTTCGGCGTCGACGATGATGGTGCGGGCCACACAAGCCTCCTCCAAAGAAGATTCGGGGTCAGGGCTCTAAACCTGCTGACGCAAGCTGGACCAGATTCGAGCCCTGACCCCGGCGGGGTCTGACCCCAGGGTGCATGGTGCGCCCGGTAGTGGCTCACTACGTGAGCCTGCGCGCGACTACCGGGGTAAAAGCGAAGGGTAGTGTGCGAAGTCGCCCGAGCTCGATAGCGGGCTATCTGAGCCTGGTGACAATTTGGCACCATGGTGCTAATATGGACCTTCAAACTCCCTAACCCAGGCCGACCTAAAGCCAAGACCTCCAAACCGTCAACCGGCTAAACAAGCTCACGAGCCACTGCCAAACGCTTATGACCCAATCGAACCAGGAACGAGGCCGGATTACGGCCCGGGTGCCGCAAGACGTGCAGGACACTCTCGAGCAGGCGGCTGAGCTGCAGGGGGCGACTTTGAATCAATTTGTCGTGCAGGCTGCGCTGAGCGAAGCGCGGCGCGTAATCGAGCGCGACAGGGTGATCCGTCTGACCAGCGTCGATGCGGCGTTCTTGCTCAATTTGCTGGAAAAGCCGCCGGCGCCCAACGCAAGGCTCCGCAAGGCGTTCCAGGCATACAAGAAGAGGACGCTGGATGCTGAGCATTCAACCTTTAACTGGACGCCACGACCGGCGCGCGTTCGAGAGCGGAAGCGCGCAGCTTGATGCCTGGCTGCGCGAGACGGCCCAGCAGCACCAGCGCCGCGGCATCTCCAAGACTTTCGTCGCCACCGCAGAAGAAGCCCCCTCGCGGATACTCGGGTTTTACGCGCTGACGGTGTGCGAGGTCATGGCCGGCGAACTGCCCGAGGATCTCGCCAGGAAGCTGCCGCGCAGAGTGCCCGGAATCCGGCTTGGCCGGCTTGCCGTGGATCGCTCCGTTCAGGGTCAAGGCCTGGGCGAGCTATTGCTGATGGATGCCATCAAGCGCGCGCAGCTTGTGCTCGAACATGTCGGTGTGAACGCTCTCTTCGTCGACGCGAAGGACACTCAGGCGGCAGCGTTCTACCGCAAATACGGCTTCCGGCCGCTGCCGGGCACTCCCTTGACGCTCGTGCTCGCGCTTGCGAGCGTGCGCTGAGCGGTTAGACTCTCCAAATCTGCTGGGCGCAATATTCGGCTCCGATCCCAAGGTAGTGCCTCGTCGGCGAGGTAATGCTCGAAGCGCTTACCTTGGGTGAAGCGCGCGATGCGCTCGGTGGCTGCTTAAATGTGGGTGAGGTATTTCCTCGCCTCAAGCCGCATAGAGCAAGGTCTTTTCCTGCTCCCGGGCGCTCGCCGAGGTGGGCAAGGAAGTCGAGGTCGCGCGGCGAGGCGCTGCGCGTGCCGGAACCGAAGAGCTCGAGCCGCCGCACGCCGAGGCGCGCGCAGACCCGTGCGATATCCGCGCGGCGCGATTCGATCAAGGCCGGCAAGGCGCGCGATGTGGCCGCTGTGCTCATGTGGCGATTTCTACCGCCGCCCCGAGCTACTGCTGCCACTTGTCGCGCCGGTCTGACTGGTTTGCGAGCCGGCACTGGCGCCGGACTTGGGCGAGGAAGGTCTTCGAGCGTCCTCGTTTTGCGCTCGAGCAGGCCTTGCCGAAAATACTTTTCTTCACGTCCGCAAGCGGCACCGTGCGGCCGGGCCGGGCGCGGAAGGCCTTGACGGTCTCGTGATCGGCCAATTGCTGGAGCGATTCGGCGATCAGACGCCTTGCCAGCCGGTCGACCGTCGTCTTCTCCTTGCGAGCGCGGGCCTGCAAGGCACGGATAAGCGAGGCGTCAATCTCGACGGACGACATGGGTGGCTCTTTGGTAGATTCCAGCGCGGTCATTCTACTGCGGCTCGTCGTCGAGTACGCAGAGCGCGAGCCACACGAGGAGCGGAGCAAGGGCAATGATGAGATCGAGAGGAAGCATGCGTGCAGCATGCCGCCGGCGCTGGCTCAGGGAGTGAGCCTCAGGTGTAGCGCTGCGCGGCTTCCCTCAGCGCGTCGGCAACGCGCTTCTGGAGTTGCGGCGGCGCGAGCACCTCGACATCGGCGCCGTACTTGAGGATCTCCATCACGAGCTCGCGGTCCTCGGCATACGGCAGCTCGAGGACGTAGCTGCCGTCTTTCTCCACGCGCGAGCGCTGCTTCGGGTGCCAGTTTTGAGCCGACACCCAGCGCGCGGCTTCGGGCGTGAACTTCAGCGTCGCCCACGCGACCTTGCGGCCGGCGAAGATGCCGTAGCCGCTACCCAGGTATTCGTCCAGCTCCGCCTCGCGCACTTCTTTGGCAGGAGTTTCCTTGAGGACTGCATCGCGGATGGCGTCGACTGCGAAGCTGCGCAGGTCGTTCCGCAGGTGACACCAGGCGTCGAGGTACCAGTTGTCGCGATAGTGCACGAGGCGTTGCGGCGACACTTCGCGCTCGGTCTCGCGGTCGTCCTTGCGGTTGTAGTGCCGGATCCACACGCGCAGCCGCTTGAGAAGCGCCGTGGCGATGACGCTGAAGTGCGCAGTCTTCCCCTCGCGCCGCTCGGGCCGGAAGATGCGCATGCGCTTCACCACTTCTTCCCATGAATGGTCGCCGGTGCCGAGGATCGAGCGCAACCGCTCGAGCACCGGCTTCACCTGGCCGTCGAGGAGCCCCGGCTGGAGGTTCGAGAGGAGTTGGAGCGTCGTGAGCAGCGCGGTGATTTCGGTGGCGTTGAACCACAGGCCCGGGAGCTCGTAGCGCGGGCCCGTTCCGGGCTCGCCGAAGCGGTAGCCCTTCGATTCCCGGTCGTACTCGATCGGCGCGTGGAAGCGATTGCGCATGTACTCGAGGTCGCGCTTCACGCTCGCGCGCGACATGCCGAGCTTTTCCTTGAAGAGCGCGAACGAGACCACCTTGCGCTCTTTCAGGAGCTGGTCGATCTTGTAGAACCGCTCGAGCCTGTCCATGCGCCCCGTACGCGCGCCGGCGAGGCGGGAATCTTACTGCCCTGGCGCTACTCGCTCTTGACCGGGTTGTTCGTCAGCCGGCGCACGAGCTCGCGCCACTCACCCTCCGGCGGCCAGACTGGCGCAGGAGCTTCGTGCAGACGGGTTTCGCGCAGGCGGTAGAGCTTTCGCTCCTTCGGCGCTTCTCCCGCGTGGATCAGGTAAAGGTCGGGGCGCTTGCTCACATCCATTGCTCCCTGGTCATCGGCTCGAGCTCTCTTTGAGCGCGCGCTTCTCCGCCTGCTTCATGAGCCATTCGGAAATCTGGCGCTCGGCGTCTTCCCGGCTGAGCGAATAGGCTTCCTGCACGCGCCGCAGCAGGTACTCGCGGTTGCCCCGCGTGCCGTGGAGCTGCTGCTCGGAGAGCTTGTCCCACTGCAGCTTGGCGGCGACCTTGTACTCGTCCCAGCCGGTTTGGATGGTGATCCAGTCCACTGGTGCCTCCTTTCGCGTTGCGTCGAGCTGCGGACCCGCGGCGAGGCGGGCGATGCGGATTGCTGCTGCGTAGCGGGAGGGACTGAAGGATCGCCGGCAAGTCGGCGGCGCGACAGGCTGCTTCCGGAACCCGCCCACCATACGGGCCGCTCCCCCCGGCGGTCAAGGCATTTCTGGGAAGCGGCGCGCGTTTGCAATAATTCCGCCCATGCGACCTGGAATCGGCGAGCGCGTACAGCGCATCGAGGACCCTTCGTTGTTGCGCGGCGAAGGCCGCTATACCGACGACCTGAACGAGCCGGGACAAGCCTATGCATACATAGTGAGGAGCCCGCACGCGCACGGCCTGCTGAGGGGAGTTTCGACGGAAACGGCGAAGGCGATGCCCGGAGTGCTCGCGGTCTACACCGCGGCCGACCTGGCCGCGTACGGGCCGCACAAGTGCAACCTCGACTTCAAGCAGCGCGACGGCTCGGCGATGAAGAAGCCGATCCGCAAGTCGCTCGCCTCGGACAAGGTGCGCTTCGTGGGCGACCCGGTGGCGTGCGTGGTGGCCGAGACGTACCTGCAGGCGAAGGACGCGGCCGAAGCGGTCGAGCTCGACATCGAGCCGCTGCCGGCGGTGACGCTCCCGAGCGAGGCCGCGAAGCCCGGCGCGCCGCAGCTCTACGACGACGTGCCGAATAACGTCTGCCTCGACTTCCTCTGGGGCGAGCCGCAGAAAGTGGCCCCCGCCTTCGCGGGGGCAGCACACATAACCCGGCTATCTCTTAGAAATACGAGGGTCGTGGTGGCGGCGATGGAGCCGCGCGCGGGAATTTGTTCTTTCGACAGATCAACCCGGAAATGGACGCTGACGGTCCCCGGGCAGGGGGTGTGGGGGCAGAAGACGCAGCTCGTCGACATGCTGGCCGTGACGCCCGACAAGGTGCGCATTCGCACGCTCCACGTCGGTGGCTCGTTCGGGATGAAGGGCTCGATCTACCCGGAATATGTATGCCTCGTCCACGCGTCGCGCGCGTTGGGTAGACCAGTCAAATGGAACGACGAGCGCTCGGGGTCGTTCCTCTCCGACCAGCACGGCCGCGACCACGAGATGACGGCCGAGCTCGCGCTGAGCGCCGGTGGAAACTTCCTGGCGTTAAGAGTGACCGGTTACGGCAACGTCGGCGCGTACCTCGGCACGGT
>DASTPE010000080.1:0-25128 GCA_035762345.1 Burkholderiales bacterium | reverse complement strand
GGTGGAGTTGCCCAAGGGCACCGAGATGGTGATGCCGGGGGACAACGTGAAGATGGTGGTGACGCTGATCACGCCGATCGCGATGGAGCAGGGGCTTCGCTTCGCCATCCGCGAGGGCGGCAAGACCGTGGGCGCGGGCGTCGTGGCCAAGATTCTTGAGTAAGGAAAAATGCAAAGCCAGCGAATCCGGATCCGCCTCAAAGCCTTCGACTATCGGCTGATCGACCAGTCGGCGCTGGAGATCGTTGATACGGCGAAGCGTACCGGCGCGGTGGTGCGCGGTCCGGTGCCATTGCCGACGCGCAAGCAGCGCTTCGACTTGCTGCGCTCGCCGCACATCGACAAGGCTTCGCGCGACCAGCTCGAGATCCGCACGCACCTGAGGTTGATGGACATCATCGATCCGACGGACAAGACCGTCGACGCACTTATGAAGCTGGACCTGCCGGCCGGCGTCGACGTGGAGATCAAGGTTCAGTAGTTTTTAAAGTGATTTGCGGGCCAATTGCAGCCCGCGCCTCAACAGAGGTCAACAATGACTATAGGAATGGTCGGCCGCAAGGTCGGCATGACGCGAATCTTCACCGACGACGGTGCCACGCTGCCGGTGACGGTGCTCGACGTCTCCGACAACCGGGTGACGCAAATCAAGACTGCGGAGAAGGACGGCTACGCCGCTGTGCAGGTCGCCTTCGGCAAACGCCGTGCGGCGCGCGTCAACAAGCCGCTCGCCGGGCACCTCGCCAAGGCGGCGGTCGAAGCCGGGCATGTGCTCAAGGAATTCAGGCTCGCGAAGCCCGAAGAGATCGGCGAGCTCAAGCCTGGCTCGAAGATCCCGGTGCAGCAACTGTTCAAGGTCGGGCAGCTCGTCGACGTGCAGGGAGTGACGATCGGCAAGGGGTTCGCCGGCGTGATCAAGCGCCATCATTTCCACTCACAGCGCGCAAGCCACGGTAACTCCATCTCGCACAAGACTCCCGGCTCGACCGGCCAGAATCAGAGCCCGGCGCGCGTCTTCCCCGGCAAGCGCATGCCCGGGCACCTCGGCGACGTGCAGCGCACCATCTCCAACCTGCAGATCGTGCGCATCGATGCCGACCGGCAGCTCTTGCTCGTGAAGGGTTCCGTGCCGGGTTCGAGCGGCGGCGATGTCGTAGTGCGCCTGGCCGCAAAGGGGCAAAGGGTACCGGTCAAGGCGCAGGCGCCGAAGGCCGCGCCCAAGGCCGAGCCAAGGGCCGAGCCAAAGGCCGAGGCGAAACCGGCCGCGAAGGCTCCCGCCAAGCAACCCGCGCCGAAGGCCTGACATGGAACTCAAGATGATCGCGGAGAAGGGCGCGAGCGCTGCCGGCACCTTGAACGCCAGGGACGAGGTTTTCGCGCGCGATTTCAACGAGGCGCTGGTCCACCAGCTCGTCGTCGCCTACCAGGCGAACGCGCGCATCGGCTCACGCGCGCAGAAGGACCGCGGTGCGGTGAACCACTCCACCAAGAAGCCCTGGCGGCAGAAAGGCACCGGGCGCGCACGCGCCGGCATGACGTCCAGCCCGCTGTGGCGCGGCGGCGGCAAGATCTTTCCGAACTCGCCGGACGAGAATTTCTCGCATAAGGTGAATCGCAAGATGTACCGCGCGGGCATGGCATCCATCCTGTCGCAGCTCGCCCGCGAGGACCGTATTCGCGTGGTCGACGAATTCAAGGTCGACGCGCCCAAGACCAAGCTCCTCGCCCAGAAGGTCAAGGCGATGGGCTTCGACGAAGTGCTCGTGCTCACTGAGGAAGTCGACCAGAACCTGCGGCTGTCGGCGCGTAATCTCGAGAACGTGCAGGTGATGTCCGTGCGCAACGCGAATCCGGCGGCCCTCGTGCGTTGCGCAAAGGTGCTGCTGACCAAGGGTGCGCTGGCTCGGCTCGAGGAGCTCCTCAAGTGAAAAAGTACAACATCGACCAACTGATGAACGTAGTGCTTGCGCCGGTGGTCTCGGAGAAGAGCACCTTTGTTGCCGACAAGAACCGCCAGTACGTGTTCCGCGTCGCCGACGATGCGACCAAGCCCGAGATCAAGGCGGCGGTCGAGCTCATGTTCAAGACCAAGGTCGACTCGGTCACGGTGTCGAACGTCAAGGGCAAGGAACGGCGCTTCGGCCGCACCATTGGGCGCAAGCGCAACTGGAAAAAGGCCTACGTGCGCCTAGCCGAAGGTCAGGAAATCAACTTCGCCGCCACGGGGTAACGCCGATGCCTCTCGTAAAAGTCAAGCCTACTTCGCCCGGCCGGCGCGCTCTGGTCAAGGTTGTGACGCCCGACCTGCACAGGGGCGACCCGTTCTGGCCGCTTACGCGCAAGCAGTCGAAGACGGTCGGCCGTAACCACCACGGCACGATCACCATGCGCCACAAGGGCGGCGGCAACAAGCAGCACTACCGCGTGATCGATTTCCGGCGCGATAAGGATGGCATCAACGCCCGCGTCGAGCGGCTCGAATACGACCCGAACCGCAGCGCACACCTCGCCCTGCTGCTTTACGCCGATGGCGAGCGCCGCTACATGATCGCACCCAAAGGCCTGCGGGTTGGCGCCCAGGTCGTTTCCGGTTCCGAGGCGCCGATCAAGACCGGCAATGCACTGCCGCTGCGCAACGTTCCCGTCGGCACGATCGTGCATTGCGTGGAAATGCTGCCAGGCAAGGGCGCGCAGCTTGCGCGCTCGGCTGGCACGGGCGTGCAGGTGCTCGCGCGCGAGGGGTCGTACGCACAGCTCCGGCTGCGCTCGGGCGAGATCCGCAAGGTACACATCGACTGCCGCGCCACGATCGGCGAGGCGGGCAACCCCGAGCACAATCTCGAGTCGATCGGCAAGGCGGGGCGCAAGCGCTGGCGCGGCGTTCGCCCGACGGTCCGCGGCGTCGCCATGAACCCGATCGACCACCCACACGGTGGCGGCGAAGGCCGCACGGCGGCGGCCGGCCCGCCTCAATCGCCGTGGGGCACGCAGAGCAAGGGATTCAAAACCCGGCGCAACAAGCGCACGCAAGTCATGATCGTGCGCGATCGCCGAGTGAAATAAGGAAGCGATATGGCACGCTCAATCAAGAAGGGCCCGTTCGTGGACCACCACCTGATGGCCAAGGTCGAGAAGGCGCGCGCAGGCAACGACAAGCGTCCGATCAAAACCTGGTCGCGACGCTCGACCATCGTGCCCGACTTCGTCGGTCTGACCATTGCCGTGCACAACGGAAAGCAACACATGCCGGTGTACGTCACCGAGAACATGGTGGGCCACAAGCTCGGCGAGTTCGCGCTGACGCGCATCTTCAAGAGCCACTCGGCAGTGGGCAAGCGTACTGAGGAAGCGGTCGGGGTCGAGAAGCGGCGGCTGCCACCAGGCGCACAGATCGCGTCGGCGCCCGCGGCGGCCCCCGGCGCGGCGCCGGCAGGGGCGCCGGCCGCCGCTCCGGCTTCGGCTCCGGCAGGAAAGAAATAATGGAAACCAAAGCGAGCCTGCGCGGCGCGCGCATGTCGGCGCAGAAGGGCCGGCTGGTAGCGGACCTGATCCGCGGCAAGCCGGTCGACCAGGCGATCAGCATCCTCGCCTACACGCCGAAGAAGGGCGCGCTCCTGATGCGCAAGCTGCTCGAGTCGGCGATCGCCAACGCCGAACACAACGACGGTGCGGACATCGACACGCTGAAGGTGAAGTCGATCACGGTCGAGCGCGGCATGTTCCTCAAGCGCTTCCACGCCCGCGCCAAGGGACGCGGCAACCGGATACTCAAGCACACGTGCCACATCTACATCACGGTCGGAGATTAGGAGAAAGGCTGAGTTGACATGGGTCAGAAGATAAATCCGGTGGGCTTTCGCCTCGCGGTCAACCGCAATTGGAGCTCCCGCTGGTACGCGAACAGCCGGTCGTTCGCACCGATGCTGGCCGAGGACATCAAGGTGCGCGATTTCCTCAAGAAAAAGCTGGCGCACGCCTCGGTTGGACGCGTGCTGATCGAGCGCCCGGCGAAGGACGCGCGCATCACCATCTTCTCGGCACGCCCGGGTGTGGTAATCGGCAAGAAGGGCGAGGAGATCGAGTCGCTCAAAGCCGAGCTGCGCCGCCTCATGGGCGTGCAGCAGGTGCACGTGAACATCGAGGAGATCCGCAAGCCCGAGACCGACGCTCAGCTCATCGCGGACTCGATTGCGCAGCAGCTTGAGAAGCGCATCATGTTCCGCCGCGCGATGAAGCGCGCCATGCAGAACGCGATGCGGCTGGGCGCGCAGGGGATCAAAATCATGAGCGCCGGGCGCCTGAACGGCATCGAGATCGCGCGCACCGAGTGGTACCGCGAGGGCCGCGTCCCGCTGCATACGCTGCGCGCCGACATCGATTACGGCCTGGGTGAGGCGAAGACCAACTACGGCGTCATCGGCATCAAGGTCTGGGTCTACAAGGGCGAAGTCGTGCCCAAGGGGGAGACGCCGCTATTGGGCGCCGCGGCAGCGACGCCACAGGCGCCGCAGCCCGAGGCGCCCGCGGAGCCCAAGCGCGCCAAGAAGCCTTTCCCCAAGGCCGGCGCCAAACGCTTGCCGGCGAAACCGCGCGCCGACGGCGAAAAGAGGGTAGCGCGCAAGCCTGATGCCGCACCCGCGCCGAAGACCACGGTGAAGAAGGTGAAGAAGATCGTCAAGGACGACGGCGGAGAAACGAAGGAATAGTCAAATGCTTCAGCCGGCTCGAACCAAATATCGGAAGCAGCAGAAGGGCCGCAACACCGGCAACGCGACGCGCGGCGCAAAGGTGTCCTTCGGCGAGTACGGTCTGAAGGCTACTACGCGCGGCCGACTGACGGCGCGCCAGCTCGAGGCCGGGCGCCGCGCCATGTCGCGCCACATCAAGCGCGGTGGCCGCATCTGGATCCGCGTGTTCCCGGACAAGCCGGTGTCGCAGAAGCCGGCCGAGGTGCGCATGGGCAACGGGAAAGGCAACCCAGAGTACTTCGTGTGCGAGATCCAGCCGGGCAAGATTATCTTCGAGATGGACGGCGTCACGCACGACCTGGCCAAAGAGGCGTTCGCGCTCGCCTCGGCCAAGCTACCGTTCCGCACCATCGTCGTGCAGCGGATGCTCGGAGGCTGATATGAAACCGAGTGAACTGCGCGGCAAAAGCGGCGAGGAGCTGCAAAAGGAGCTCGAAGGGCTGCTGCGCGCCCAGTTCGGCCTGCGCATGCAGCTCGCGACCCAGCAACTCTCCAATACGAGCCAGCTGAAGAAAGTGAAGCGCGATATCGCCCGCGTGCGTACGATCATGAAGGAGAAGGCGGCAAAGTGAACAACGAAACAAAACGCAACCAGCGCACGCTCGTGGGTCGGGTGACCAGCAACAAGATGCAGAAAACCGTGGTTGTGCGCGTCGAACGGCGGGTGCGCGACGTGCTGATGGGCAAGACCATCACGCGGTCGCGGAAGTACCACGCACACGTCGAGGAAGGCCAGTTCGGCGAGGGCGATCTCGTGGAGATCGCCGAGTGCCGGCCGATTTCCCGCACCAAGTCCTGGCGCGTCACGCGGCTTGTGGAGAAATCGAAGGCCGTCTAGAATTCGGGTCCCCCAAAACACAAGCCGGTGATGCCGGCTTGAACCAGCGGGGTCCAAAACTGCCCGTGAAGCGCTGGCGGAGCAAGTTGGAGTGGAGAGACAAAGCCGATGATTCAGATGCAGACCGTGTTGGATGTCGCCGATAACACCGGCGCGCGCGCAGTCATGTGCATCAAGGTGATGGGCGGCTCGAAGCGGCGCTATGCATCGATCGGCGACCTGATCAAGGTGAGCGTGAAGGACGCGGCGCCGCGCGGGCGGGTGAAAAAGGGCGAGATCTACGACGCGGTGGTGGTGCGCACCGCCAAGGGCGTGCGCCGCTCCGACGGGTCGCTGATCCGCTTCGACCGCAACGCCGCGGTGCTGCTCACGCCCAAGATGGAACCGATCGGCACGCGTATTTTCGGGCCGGTGACGCGCGAGCTGCGCACCGAGCAGTTCATGAAGATCGTATCGCTCGCGCCCGAGGTTCTGTGATGAATCGCATCAGGAAAGGCGACGAAGTCGTAGTGCTGGCCGGGCGCGACAAGGGCAAGCGCGGCACGGTGCTGCGGCGGGTCGACGCCGAGCACGTGGTGGTCGAAGGCGTCAACCGTGTGAAGAAGAACCAGCGCCCCAATCCGATGAAGGGCGTAAGCGGCGGGATTGTGGACAAGGACCTGCCGATCCATGTTTCGAACCTGGCCGTGTTCAACCCGGCGACCAAGAAGGGCGACCGCATCGCAATGAAGAGCCTGCCGGACGGGCGCAAGGTGCGGATCTTCAAGGCGAACGACGAGCAGGTGGACGCGTAATGGCGAAGCAAGACAAGCAGGAAAGGCAGGAAAAGCCGGAGAAGAAGCCGGCCCCGCAGGTCCAGCAGCAGGCGCAAAAGCCGAAGAAGGAAGCGCAGGCGGCCAAGAAAGAGGCGGCGCCCGCCAAGCCCGCCGCGCCCGAGGTCCCACCGCCGCCCGCACGGCTCGCGATCTACTACCGCGAAAAGGTGATCCCCGATCTTTTACAAAAGCACGGCTACAAGACCGTCATGCAAGTGCCCCGCATTCGCAAGATCACGATCAACATGGGCGTGGGCGAGACGACCACCGACAAGAAGGTGCTCGACGCCGCGGTCGCGGATATGACGAAGATCGCCGGCCAGAAGCCGGTGATTACCAAGTCGCGCAAGTCGATCGCGAACTTCAAGATCCGCGCCAATTTTCCGGTCGGGTGCATGGTGACGCTGCGCGGCGCACGCATGTACGAGTTCCTCGACCGGCTGGTGAACGTCGCCATGCCGCGCATCCGCGACTTCCGCGGCGTGTCCAACCGGGCGTTCGACGGCCGCGGCAACTACAACCTCGGCTTCAAGGAGCAGATCATCTTCCCCGAGATCGACTACGACAAGATCGATACGCTGCGTGGAATGAACATCGCCATTACCACCACGGCGAAGACCGACGACGAGGCGCGCTCGCTGCTCGCCGCGTTTCGCTTTCCGTTCAAGCACTGAGAGAGACCGCATGGCCAAGCTGGCAATCAAGCTCCGCGATCAGAAGCGCCGCAAGACGGTGGAGAAGTTCAAGACCAAGCGGGCGCAGCTCCTCGAGATCCTGCACGACGCGCGCGCCTCCGACGAGGCGAAAGCGCAGGCGCGCGAAAGGCTGCAGAAGCTGCCGCGCGACGCCTCACCCGTCCGCCTGCGCAACCGCTGCGCCCTCACCGGCCGGCCGCGCGGCGTGTACCGCAAGTTCGGCCTCGGCCGCAACAAGCTGCGCGACCTGGCGCTCAAGGGCGAAGTGCCAGGCATCATCAAGGCAAGTTGGTAGAGAGATGAAGGTAAGGAGACACGCATGAGCATGAGCGACCCGATCGCGGACATGCTGATTCGCATCCGCAACGCTCAGCTGGTGGGCCATGCGGAGGTATCGATGCCGGCCTCGAAGCTGAAGGCATCGATCGCCCAGGTGCTGAAGGACGAGGGTTACATCGAGGATTACGCGCTGCGCGAAGATGGCGTCAAGAAGGAGCTGCGCATCGGTCTCAAGTACTACGCAGGCCGTCCGGTGATCGAGCGGCTCGAGCGCGTGTCGAAGCCCGGCCTGCGCGTCTACCGCGGCCGCGACGACATCCCGCGCGTCATGAACGGGCTGGGCGTCGCGATCCTGTCGACCTCGCGCGGGGTCATGACGGACCGCAAGGCCCGCGCTGACGGCGTGGGCGGCGAAGTCCTCTGCATCGTCGCCTAGCCCTATGTCCAGGATTGCCAAGTATCCGGTCGCGCTGCCCAAGGGCGTGGAAGTCACGATCGCGGGCGGCAATATCTCCGTGAAGGGGCCGCTTGGAACCGTGGCGCACGCGTCGGATCCAAACGTCGCGGTGGAAAAAAAAGGCGAGACCATCGAGTTCAAGGCGCTCGGCAACTCGAACCATGCCGACGCCATGTCCGGGACCATGCGGGCGCTGGTCGCCGGCATGGTGACCGGCGTCACCAAGGGCTTCGAGAAGCGCCTTGCGCTCGTCGGCGTAGGCTTCCGTGCGCAGGCGCAAGGCGACAAGCTGCAGCTCTCGCTCGGATACTCGCACCCGATCGTGCACCAGATGCCCAAGGGCATCAAAGTGGCGACGCCGACGCAAACCGAGATCGTCATCAGCGGTATCGACAAGCAGCTCGTCGGTCAGGTCACCGCCGAGGTGCGCGCCTACCGTCCCCCCGAGCCTTATAAGGGCAAGGGCGTGCGCCATCGGGATGAAGTGATTGTCCTCAAGGAAACGAAGAAGAAATAGATGAGATGAAGTCGATGGAGATTCCATGAGTACGAAGAACCTTTCCCGCCTACGCCGCGCGCGCCAGACGCGCATCCGCATCCGGGAGACCGGCACCGCCCGGCTTACCGTCCACCGCACCAACGCGCATATCTACGCGCAGATCACGTCGTCTTCCGGCGACAAAGTGCTCGCCATGGCATCCACGGTGGACAAGGATCTGCGCGGGCAGCTCAAGCACGGCGGCAACCGCAAGGCGGCCGAGCTCGTCGGCCAGCGCATCGCTGAGAAGGCCAAGCAAGCGGGCATCGCGGCGGTTGCCTTCGATCGCGCCGGCTACAAGTACCACGGACGCGTGAAGGCGCTGGCCGAGGCGGCGCGGGCCGGCGGATTGAAGTTTTAGCGAGGAGTCATGGCCAAGATTCAACCCAGGATGCAGCACGAGGAGCGCGGCGACGGGCTGCGCGAGAAGATGGTCGCGGTGAACCGCGTGACCAAGGTGGTGAAAGGCGGCCGCGTTCTCGGCTTTGCGGCGCTCACCGTGGTCGGCGACGGCGATGGCGGTATCGGCATGGGTAAAGGCAAGGCGCGGGAAGTGCCGGTCGCCGTACAGAAGGCAATGGAGGAGGCGCGCCGGCGGCTCTTCAAGGTGAAACTCAAGAATGGCACGCTCTACCACACGGTGACCGGACGTCACGGCTCGGCGAAAGTGCTGATGCAGCCCGCCCACGAAGGCACGGGCATCATCGCCGGCGGGCCGATGCGCGCGGTGTTCGAGGTGATGGGCGTCACCAACGTCCTCGCCAAGTGCTTTGGCTCCACCAACCCTTACAACGTGGTGCGCGCGACGCTGAACGGTCTGCGCTCGATGAGCACGCCCGCCGAGATCGCGGCGCGGCGCGGCAAGAGGGTGGAGGAAATCACCGCATGAAAAAGATCAAAATTACTCTGCTGAAGAGCGTCGCCGGCATCAAGCAGACCCACCGCGCTACCGTCCGGGGGCTGGGTCTCAAGAAAATCAATCAAGCCGTCGAGCTCGCCGACACTCCCGCCGTGCGCGGCATGATCAACAAAGTTGCCTATCTGGTGCGCATCGATGCGACTTAACACGCTGAAACCGGCTCCCGGCGCCCACAAGGACCGCCACCGCGTCGGCCGCGGCGTAGGCTCGGGCTGGGGCAAGACTGCGGGCCGCGGCCACAAAGGACAGAAGGCGCGCTCGGGCGGCTTCCACAAGCTCGGCTTCGAGGGGGGCCAGATGCCGCTGCACCGGCGGCTTCCGAAACGCGGCTTCAACTCACCCACGCGCGATGACATCGCCGAAGTGCGCCTTTCCGAGCTCGATAGCCTTCAGGTAGCCGAGGTAGACCTCGCCGCGCTGCAGGCTGCGGGCATCGTGTCGAAAAGGGCGCTCGGCGCGAAGATCATCGTGTCGGGCAAGCTGACGAAGAAGCTGGCCGTGAAGGGCGACCTCAAAGCTTCCAAGGGCGCGCGCGCGGCGATCGAGGCCGCCGGCGGCACGATCGAGGTCATCGAGAAGCCGCAAAAGGAAAAGAAGGAAAAGAAGGAAAAGAAGGCGAAGAAGCCCAAGCCGGAGGCTGAAGCGAAGGCCTGATGGCGACCGCACTTCCCGGCGTTGGCAAGGGCGCGCGCTACGGCGACCTGAAGCGGCGACTCCTTTTCCTCCTGGGCGCGCTGGTCGTATTCCGTATCGGCGCGCACGTCCCCGTGCCGGGCATCGACCCGAACGTGCTGGCCGACCTTTTCCAGGGCCAGCAGGGCGGCATTCTCGGCATGTTCAACATGTTTTCCGGGGGTGCGCTGTCGCGCTTCACGATTTTCGCCCTCGGCATCATGCCGTACATCTCGGCCTCGATCATCATGCAGCTGATGACCGCGGTAAGCCCGCAGCTCGACCAGCTCAGAAAGGAAGGAGAGGCGGGGCGGCGCAGGATCACGCAGTACACGCGCTACGGCACGGTGTTCCTGGCGCTCTTCCAGGCGACCGGCATCTCGATCGCACTCGAATCCCAGCCGGGGCTGGTGCTCGACCCGGGGTTGATGTTCCGCATCACTACGGTCACTTCGCTCGTCACCGGCACCATGTTCCTCATGTGGCTGGGCGAGCAGATTACCGAGCGCGGGCTCGGCAACGGCATCTCTATCATCATCTTCGCCGGCATTGCCGCCGGGCTGCCGCATGCGATCGCCGGTACGCTCGAGCTCGTGCGCACCGGGGCGATGCACCCGCTTACCGCGCTCCTCATCGCGGTCGCGGTCCTGGTGGTGACCGGCTTCGTCTGCTTCGTCGAACGCGGCCAGCGCAAGATTCTTGTGAACTACGCCAAGCGCCAGGTCGGCAACCGCGTCTACGGCGGCCAGAGCTCTCACCTGCCGTTCAAGCTCAACATGTCGGGGGTGATCCCGCCGATCTTCGCGAGCTCGCTGATCCTCTTCCCGGCAACGCTGCTCGGCTGGTTTGGCTCTGCGGAGGGCATGCTGTGGCTGCGCGACATTGCGGGCATGCTCACGCCCGGGCAGCCGATCTACGTGCTTGCTTACGGCGCGCTCATCGTGTTCTTCTGCTTCTTCTACACGGCCCTGCAGTACAACCCGAAGGAGACGGCCGACAACCTGAAGAAGTCGGGTGCGTTCGTGCCCGGGATTCGGCCCGGCGAACAGACCGCGCGCTACCTCGAAAAAATCCTGACGCGGCTGACGCTTGCCGGCGCGATCTACGTGACCGCCGTATGCCTGCTCCCTGAATTCTTGATCCTGCGCTGGAACGTGCCGTTCTACTTCGGCGGCACCTCTCTTCTCATCATCGTGGTGGTGACCATGGACTTCATGGCGCAGGTGCAGGCATACATCATGACGCACCAATACGAAAGCCTGCTGCGCAAAGCGAACTTCAAGGGAGGCCTCCCGGTCCGCTGATGCCCAAGGAAGACGTCATCGAGATGCAGGGCGAGGTGCTGGAGAACCTGCCAAACGCGACTTTCAGGGTGAAACTGGAGAACGGCCACACCATTCATGCCTTCATCTCCGGCAAGATGCGCATGAACTACATCCGCATCCTGCCCGGCGACAAGGTGACCGTGCAGATGACGCCCTATGACCTTACTAAAGGCCGCATAACGTTCAGGGCGAAGTAGCGAGGAAGCGGCACAGAGAGGACCTTATGAAAGTGATGGCTTCAGTGAAGAGGATCTGCCGCAAGTGCAAGATCGTGCGGCGCAAGGGTGTGGTGCGGGTCATCTGCTCAGACCCTCGTCATAAACAACGGCAAGGTTGATAAGGCCTTGTTAAACCAGATATAATTTTCGGTTCGCTATGGCTCGCATCGCAGGGATCAACATCCCGAATCACCAGCACGCCGAAATCGCGCTCACCGCGATCTACGGCATCGGTCGCGCCCGTGCGCAGGCCATCTGCCAGGGCGCCGGCGTACAAGGCAATCGCAAGATCAAAGACCTGAACGACGCCGAGCTCGAGCGACTGCGCGAGAACGTGCAGAAGCTCACCGTCGAGGGCGACTTGCGCCGCGAGGTCCAGATGTCGATAAAGCGGCTCATCGACCTCAGCTGCTATCGCGGCTCGCGCCACCGCAAGGGGTTGCCGGTGCGCGGGCAGCGGACGCGCACCAATGCCCGCACGCGCAAGGGCCCGAGGAAAGCCGCCATCAAACTCAACGTCCCAGCAGGGAAAGCTGCCTAATGGCAAGCCGAAACCAACCCACGCGCCAGGAGCTGCAACAGACCGCATCCGCGCGCGCGCGCAAGAAGGTCAAGAAGAACGTCGCCGAAGGCATCGCCCACATCCATGCGTCGTTCAACAACACGATCGTCACCATCACCGACCGCCAGGGTAACGCGCTCGCGTGGGCGACCTCTGGCCATGCCGGCTTCAAAGGCTCGCGCAAGTCGACACCGTTCGCTGCGCAGGTCGCTGCGGAGCGCGCCGGGCGCGCGGCGCAGGAGTGCGGCGTGAAGAACATCGAAGTGCGTATCAAGGGCCCCGGGCCCGGACGCGAGTCCGCCGTGCGCGCGCTTAACGCGATCGGGCTCAAGATCGGCAGCATCGCCGATGTGACCCCCATTCCCCATAACGGTTGCCGGCCGCCCAAGCGGCGGCGGGTGTAGACATGGCGAGGAACGTCGATAAGTGCCGGCACTGCCGGCGTGAGGGCGAGAAGCTCTTCCTCAAAGGCGAGAAGTGCTTCACCGACAAGTGCCCGGTGGAGCGTCGCGCCTATGCGCCCGGACAGCACGGCCAGAAGAGCGGTGCGCGCCTTTCCGACTATGGCAAGCAGCTGCGCGAAAAGCAAAAGGTGCGGCACATTTACGGCCTGCTCGAGCGCCAGTTCCGCAAGACCTACGCCGAGGCGGCGCGCTCCAAGGGCGTGACCGGCGAGCGGCTGCTGCAGCTCCTCGAATCGCGCCTGGATACGGTGGTGTACCGCATGGGCTTCGGCGCCTCGCGCACCGAGGCGCGCCAGATCGTGCGCCATAACGGCATCCTGGTGAACGGCAAGCGGGTCAACATCCCGTCGTACCAGGTGCGCGCCGGCGACGTGATCGAGGTTGCGGGACGCGCCAAAGAGCAACTGCGCATCAAGGCCGCCGCCGAGGCCGCCGCCTCGCGCGGCATTCCGGAATGGATGGAAGTGGATTCCAAGGGCCTCAAAGGCACGTTCAAGAACCTGCCCGTGCGCACGGACCTGCCGCAGACCATTAACGAAAGCCTCATCATCGAGTTGTACTCGAAGTAGAGAAGGACCCTACCTACATGCCGCAATCTGGATTCCTGAAGCCTCGTATTGTCGACGTTCAGAACCTGTCGCCGAACCATGCGCGTGTGACCATGGAGCCGTTCGAGCGAGGGTACGGCCACACCCTCGGCAACGCGCTGCGCCGCGTGCTGCTCTCGTCGATGCCGGGCCACGCGCCGACCGAAGTGCAGATCGCCGGCGTGGTGCACGAGTACTCGACGCTCGACGGCGTGCGCGAGGATGTGGTGGACATTCTGCTCAACCTCAAGGGCGTGGTGTTCCGGCTGCACAACCGCGCCGAGGCGATCCTGTCGCTCAAGAAGCGCGGCGGCGACGGCAATGGCTCGGTAACGGCCGCCGACATCGAGCCCGCGCACGACGTGGAGATCGTGAACCCCGACCACGTCATCGCGCATCTCGCCGCCGGCGGGAAGCTCGAGATGCAGATCAAAGTCGAGTCGGGCCGCGGTTACGTCCCCGGCAACATGCGTTATTTGCCCGAAGAGACCAAAGGTATCGGCCGGGTCATTCTGGATGCCTCGTTCAGCCCGGTGCGCCGCGTGTCCTACTCGGTCGAGTCGGCGCGCGTCGAGCAGCGCACGGACCTCGACAAGCTGATCATGGATATCGAGACCAACGGCGCGATCGAGCCCGAGGAAGCGATCCGTTACGCGGCGCGCGTGCTCGTCGACCAGCTCTCGGTGTTCGCGCAACTCGAAGGCACGGCGATGCCAACCGAGCAGCCGAAGTCGCCCGCGGTCGACCCGATCCTGCTCAGGCCGGTGGACGACCTCGAGCTCACCGTGCGCTCGGCGAACTGTCTCAAGGCCGAGAACATCTACTACATCGGCGACCTCATTCAACGCACCGAGACCGAGCTCCTCAAGACGCCCAACCTCGGTCGCAAGTCGCTCAACGAGATCAAGGAAGTCCTCGCCTCGCGCGGCCTGACGCTGGGCATGAAACTCGAAAACTGGCCTCCCGCCGGCCTGGAACACCGGTCATAGCCATGCGGCACGCACACGGGCTGAGGAAACTCAACCGCACCTCGAGCCACCGGCTCGCGATGCTGCGCAATATGAGCGTGTCGCTGCTGCGGCACGAGGAGATCCGCACCACACTGCCGAAAGCCAAGGAGCTGCGGCGCGTAGTCGAGCCGATGATCACGCTGGGCAAGAAGCCCTCGCTCGCGAACCGGCGCCTCGCCTTCGATCGGCTGCGCGACCGCGGGATCGTCGAGAAGCTCTTTGACGACCTCGGGCCGCGCTACGCCAAGCGCAACGGCGGCTACCTCCGCATCCTGAAGATCGGCTTCCGCAATGGCGACCACGCGCCGATGGCGCTCGTCACGTTGATGGACCGGGCCGAGGAATCGCCCGAGCCCAAGCCGGAAGAGGGCAAGAAGAAGAAAGCGGCCGAGCCCAAAGGCGAAGAGAAGAAGACCGCCAAAGCGGCCTGATCGTCCTCTTTACCGACTTCGGGTTAGGCGACCTTTACGTAGGTCAGGTCAAGGCGGTGCTCGCCGCGCGCGCCCCGCGCGTGCCGGTCATCGACGCGCTGCACGACGCGCCGGACTTCGGCATCGAGCCGGCGGCTCACCTGCTTGCTTCATTAGCTGCCGAATATCCCGCGGGCTGCGTATTCCTTGCCGTCGTGGACCCGGGGGTCGGCGGCAGGCGTGACGCCATCGTGGTGCACGCCGACGGCCGCCGCTTCGTCGGCCCGGATAACGGGCTTCTCTCCCTGGTGTGGCAGCGTGCGCGCCGAAGCCAGTGCTTTCGAATCGCCTGGCGCCCGCAGCGGCTCACGTCGTCCTTTCACGGACGCGATCTTTTCGCCCCGGTAGCCGCAGCGCTCGCCACGCGCGTGCCGCGCGGCTGGCTCGCGCCAAAGAGGCGCCCGGCCGTTACGCTCGCCAACGAGGACCTGGCCAGCATCATCTATATCGACCACTACGGCAACGCCGTGACCGGTCTCAGACGATTCAACAAGACATGGCGCCTCCGCGCGGGCGGCAGAGGACTCGCGTACGCGCGCACTTTCGAGGCTGCTCGAGGTCCGTTTTGGTATGAGAACAGCATGGGACTTGTGGAGATCGCAGCGCCGCGCGGCAACGCCGCGAAGCGGTTGCACCTTAGAATCGGAAGCCGAGTCGCATGGGTGAACGCCTAAAGGGCAAGGTCGCGATCGTTACCGGGGCTGGCTCGAGGGGGCCGGGACTCGGCAACGGCAAGGCGACGGCGATTCTTTTCGCGCGCGAGGGCGCCAGGGTGCTCTGCGTCGATGCGGAGCTCGCCCGCGCCGAGGAAACAGTGCGGGAGATCGAGAAAGAAAAAGGAACCGCAAAGGCCCTCTCCGCCGACGTCACGCGTGCATCCGCGTGCGCGGCAATGGTGGAGGAAGCGGTGTCGCGCTGGGGCGGGCTCGACGTCCTGCACAACAACGTCGGCATCGAGTCGCGCCTCGATCTCATGGAAACCACCGAGCAGGAATGGGACCGCATCATGGCGGTCGATCTCAAGACGATGTTCCTCGCCACCCAGGCTGCCGTGCCGGCGATGGAAAAGCGCGGACGCGGCGCGATCACGTGCGTGTCCTCGATTGCCGCCATGGTGGGCCACGGCCGCACTGCCTACGCTGCGGCGAAGGCCGGCGTGCTCGGCCTGGTTACGAGCCTCGCAGTGCAGCTGGGCCCGAAAGGTATACGCGTGAATGGCATCGCACCCGGCCAGGTCTGGACGCCAATGGTCGAGCGCCTCGGGCCCGAGGCGCGCGAGCGGCGCAGAAAAGCTTCGCCACTCGGAACGGAGGGCACGGGGTGGGACGTCGGCTGGGGCGCGGTTTACCTCGCGAGCGACGAGGCACGCTGGGTGACCGGACACATCCTCGTCATCGACGCCGGCCTTACGAAAACAACGCGTTAGACGACTAGGATGGCGCGGTAGTCGTTGACGTTGGTGCGGGTCGGCCCGGTGACGACCAGCGTTCCGGCTTGGCTGAAAAAGCCGTAGCTATCGTGGCGATCTAGCGCCTCCCGAGCGCCAGGGCGCCGGACGCACTCGGGACTCCACACCGCGCCCGCGTTGTCCTCGGTGCCGTCGATCCCATCGGTATCCGCGGCGATTGCCCAGACGTCGCCGAGCTCGATTCCCAGCGAGAGCAGGAACTCGCTGCAGCGTCCGCCGCGCCCCCCTTCGTTCTCGATGGTGACCGTGCACTCGCCACCGGAAATGAGAGCCGCCGGCCCTTTTGTCTTACGCGCGAGGCGCGCCTGCTCGAGTCCTACCTCGCGCGCTTCGCCGGTAACCGCATCGCCGAGCACGATCGGCTTGATGTTGTTTCTTTGAAAAACTTCGGCAGCGGCTTCCAGTGAGCGGCGCGCGGTAGCGATGACCCTGTTTTCGGCCTGCACGGACTTGGGGCTCTCGGAGAACGGTCCGTCGTATGCGATGCGGTACTTGGCGAGGATCGCTTTCGCATCGTCGACGGTCGTGGGGTCCGCGGTGCACGGGCCGGAGCCGATGTGCGTCGGGTCGTCTCCCACCACGTCCGAGATGATGAGCGCAACTACCGGCGCTCGCGAAGCCGCAGCGAGGCGTCCGCCGGCGATCGCGGAAAGGTGCTTGCGAACGGTGTTCATCTCGCGGATGTCGGCGCCGCTCCTCAGGAGCTGTCCAGTCAATCTTTTCATTTCCGTCATCGAGATCCCTGGAGCGGGCAGCGAAAGCAGGCTAGACCCTCCGCCCGAAATCAAGGCAAGAAGCAGGTCATCGTGACCCAGTTCCCTGACCTTCCGAAGGATCTCCCCTGCGGCGTTCTCGCCGGCCTCGTCGGGAACCGGGTGCCCCGCCTCGATGACCCGGATGAGCCTGGTTGGCAGGCCGTGCTTGTAGCGCGTGACGGCAATGCCATCCACTCTTGAAGGGAAATCTCGTTCCACGGCAAGAGCCATCGAGGCGGCCGCCTTTCCGGCGGCGACGACGAAGGTGCGGCCTTTGGGCGGCGAAGGCAGATGCGCGCCGATGATCTTCAGGGGATCCGCGGCCGCGACGGCGGCGCGGAAGCTCTCTTCGAGGAGTTCCCTCAGCCGAAGGTTTCCTTGGCTGCGTCCTTGCCCAGACCGTAGAACCGCGGATAAGCGTCGCGGAAGGCCTGCTGGATCTGGGGAACCGGCACGTCGGCGTAGACGCCGCGGTCGCGCAGATACTCCATGTGGCGGCGATCATCCTCATCGAACGGATGAAAGATCGAGTCCTCGCGGCCGTCGAACTCGAGCGGCTTCACGCGAAACCGCGTACAGAGCGCGAGGTTGAACGCCGGCGTGGCTTTCACCCATTTGCCGTCGATGCGCAGCTCAGTGTAGCCGTGGTACACGAAGAGATCGCTTCCCATCGTCTCGGCGAGGCGCGGCGTGGTGAGGTGGTTCTTTACGTCGGCGAAGCCGACACGCGCCTCGATGCCCGCGGCGCGCGCGCAGGCGGCGAGGAGCGATGCCTTGCCGACGCAGAATCCCTGACCCGCCTCAAGCACCGCCGAGGCGCGGAATACGTTGGGGTCCGCGAAGTCGAGAAACGGGTTGTAGCGGATCTTGTCGCGCACCGCGTAGTAGAGGGATACCGCGCGCTCGCGCTCGGAGCTTCCGGAACAATTCTCCCTGGAGAATTCCACAATGGCCGGGTGTGAACTGTCGATGTAACGGCCGGGGGCCAGGTATTCGTTCATTGGTGCAGTTTCATGAGGCGGCGCGCACCCGCGAAGAGGGCACTCCTCTGGTCGGCGAGGCCGTCGATGACCGAAAAATGATGCTGGCTGGGCATCGGGATGTCGCCGGCAAAGGCCGCGCGCCAGCGGCTGCCAAGCAGAGCGTTCTGCCGCAGAAACTCGCTCGATTCGTCGCCGCCGACGCAGGTCATCACCGGCGCGCGTGTGGCGGGAGGCATGAACGCGGGCGAGAGCTTGAGCGCGGAGGCCTCGTCGAGCCGCAGGTCGACGTTCAGCCATTCGACCTCCAGCAGCGGGCGCAGGTCATAGAGGCCGCTGATCGCGAGGCCCCCCTTCCACAAGTCCTTCGGAAGCGCGCGGTCGAACGCCGGCCACTTCGCGCACATCATCATCGCCGTCAGGTGCCCGCCGGCCGAATGGCCAGTAACGTAAAGCCGGTCCTGGTCCATGCCGAATTCCTCGGCATGGAGCCAAAGCCAGCGGCTCGCGCGCAGCATCTGGCGCACGATCTCCTCCACGGTGACGCGCGGACATAGATCGTAGTTCACTACCGCGAGCGACACGCCGGCGTCGACCCAGGCGGGGGCGAGGAACGAGAAGTCGCTCTTGTTGAGCGCGCGCCAGTAGCCGCCATGGACGAACATCATGCAGCTGCCGTCGCCCTTGCGCGCCGGGAAGATGTCGATCGTCTCGCCCGGCGCTTCGCCGTAGCGGCGCTCGAGATAGCACGTCATGGTGCTGCGCGCGCGCGCCGAAAGCTCTGTCCAGCGCGCGAGGTATTGCGGGTGATCGGGGACCAGCTCGCGGTTGTTGTAGAGCTGGCTGAGGGATGGCCTGTCCGGCGCGTTCATCCCCGCTTTTCTCTCCACAGTCCCATCGCCTCCTGACCTGGCCGGTCCGAGAAGGAGAAGAGAACCGCTTCATCGTTCGTTTCGAGTACAAGCGGATACCAGGACGGCACGACGAAGGTATCGCGGGGCTCGAAGTCGAATTTCTCGCCGCCGATGAGCGCGCTGCCCGTGCCCTCGACCACCGAAAACACCATGCCGTCGGTGCAGCGATAGGGTTGGGTTTTGAATCCCTTTGGCAGGAGCTGGATGAACGCGGCAATCGTCGGCATGGCGTGGCCGCCGGTCAGCGGGTTGATGAACTCCATTTTCCAGCCGTGGCAAGTATCGGGATCCTGGTCGCGCGCAATCTTCGCCAGCGACTCGCGGCTGCGCTCGTACGGGTAGTTGAAGATCGGCGAAGTCTTGCCGAAGGGCGCCGGCGTGCCAAGCGGCACCAGCCCCTGCCCGAAGCGCGCGACCGACGAGCCTTCGCTGCGCGAGACGGGCTGCACGTCTTCGCCGTAGACCTCGTGAAACTGCGCAGCGAAGGTCTGCACGATTCGGATATCGAGGCCGTCCATCCATACCACGGGCTCGTTGCCCGGGTTGCCGTGGTCGTGCCAGGTCCACGACGGGGTGATGATAAAGTCACCGGGCCGCATCGTGGTGCGCTCGCCGTCGACCGCGGTGTAGGCGCCCGAGCCTTCGACGATGAAGCGCAGCGCCGACTGCGAGTGGCGGTGACTGGGCGCGATCTCGCCCGGCAGGATCAGCTGCAGGCCGGCATAGAGGCTCTGCGTGATGCACGATTCGCCGCGCATCCCGGGGTTCTCGAGGATGAGCACGCGCCGAATCGCCTCCTTGGCGGTGATCAGCTTGCCCGCTTCCATGAGATACGGCCGCGCGTCCCGGTACTTCCATAGCGCCGGCTTGCACGGTGTCGACGGCTCGTTCGGGATGAGGTTGTGCAGCACCTCCCAGAGAGGCGCGAGGTTGCTCTTGTCCATGCGGCGGTAGAGCTCCTGCCGCGCAACTCCGATGCTGGGCTGGGGAACGCTGGCCATGGGAATTCTTTCTAAAGGTGCGATTTTACGTTCGGGTGACCTGCTTCAGCCAGACGACCGGCTTGCCGAGCTGCTTGCCCAGCGCTTGGCCGTCGGGATCGGCGAGCGCCGCCTCGCGCGCCTTTCGGATCGCGGCCGCCTGCTCGCGTGCGTCGGCGGTGGCCGGGTTCTCGACCAGTGCGTCGAGGATCGCGAGGAAGTTAGCCTTGCCGCGTCGGTGGGTCTCGCCGTAACCCTTGATAAGGCGCGCGCATTCCGCGATCTCGCGCGCGAGCCCGATGTCGCGCTTCGCCGCTTCCGCCACCAGCGCGAGCCAGCGCTCGATCAGTTGCTGCTCCTCCTTGTAGCGGTAACTCAGCGGCCGGAACGGGCGCAGACAGGCAAGGCTGCGTACGAGCAGAAAGCCGAAGATGCCCGACGTCCTTATGTGCATGCCGATGTTGTAGGCGTCCAGCTTTCCACGGCGCTCGGCCCAGGCGACGAGCTTTTTCCCGAGAGAGTGCGGCAGCACGGACGCAAACTCCTCGATGCCCGGTTTGAGGTAGTCGATGACGACCACCGGCTCGCCGGGCTTCGCACCGGCTTCCCTTCTTACGCGCTCGAAGCGCGAAGCGCGCGTTTTCAGGTCGGCGACGCGGATGATGTCCTCGTATGCCATCCAGAGCGCAAGATGGCGCGCGACTTCCGCGGCGAGCTTTTCATCGCCGGCGAGGAAGGGCTTCAAGCGCTGCTCATACAGGGCGGCGTAGCGCGCGCCCTGGTAGTCGTGCAGTCGTTCGGCCCCCAGAAGAAGAAATTCCTTCAATTCCGTCGCCCGCTTCGGTGCCGGCTCGGCCGCGGGAGCGGGGCGCTCGCGCGCGGCGATCTCGTACCCGGCGGCGAAGCCGCGCAGGCTGGCCTCGGCGCCGCGGCCGCCGCGGCGGATCGCCTGCTCGCACGCTTTGCGAGAGAGCGGCAGGACGCTACTCCCGGCCATCGCGCCAAACAGGACCGCGTTGATCACCGTGCCGCTTTCCTGGGCCAGGGCGCGCATGTCGAAGAGCACGGCGCGCTTCGCGAGCTTCTGCGCAGCCTCGAGCACGCGGCCTGAGTCGAAGCGCCCGTCGGACATCTGCATCTTCTCGACCGTGGCGTAGATGCGGTGGGTCGAGGCGATCAGCGTAGTGCGCTCGGGGCTGACGAAGCCGTTCAGCATCGCGCGCCCGGCCTCGACGAGCTCCGAGGCCACCATGACGTCGACGTTACCTGGGCTCGGCGTGAGCGAAAGCACCGGCTCTTTTCCGCCCAGAGCGTTGCTCGCGACCGGGAAGATTTCCAGGTAATACGTCGTCGCGCCGGTGCGCTGCGCGACCCCCGGGATCGAGGTCGCCTGGGCCGGGAAGCCGGTCTGCGTGGCAGCTTCCATCAGCCAGTCGGCCATCACGCCGCCGCCTTCGCCGCCGAGCGCGGCGATCAGGATGGTGATCGGACGGTCCGGCTGGTTCATAGCTTTTGCCTGATCCTGTCCCACACGGAGGGGTTCTGAATCACCTCCGCGCGGTAGAACGATGGGCAGAGCACTGCGGCGTGGGCGTTCTCGCCGCACAGCCCGCAGCCGACGCAACCGTCGATCACCGTGGCGACCGGGTCGCGCCGCAGCGGATCCGGGTTGTCCTTCACCGTGAGCGTCGGGCAGCCCGAAAGCCGGATGCAGGAGTGGTCGCCGGTGCAGGTGTCCTCGTCCACGCCGTATTTCACGCGCACGTGCCGTTCCCTCCTGGCCAGTTTTTCTGCCACCACCGGTTTCAATCTTCGCTGTCTTTCCAGCTGGCACTCGCCCTCGGCGACGATCACCTTGAGACCCTTCTCGGGAGTGGTCATCGCCTCGCGGTAAGTCTTCGCCATCGTGGCCACGTCGTAGTTGTTGATCGTGCGCAGCCACTTCACGCCCAGGCCACTCAGCGTGTTCTCGATCGTGCGATCGGCGTCTGCCGCGCTCTGGCCGATCGCCACCATGCGCGCTTCCTCGGGCGGGGAAGACAGGAGCTCCTGCGTGCCGGTGGCCGAGGCATAGCCGTTCTTCATGATGAAGAGCACGCCATCGCCTTTGTTCATGAGATTGGACGCCACGCCCGAGAGCAGGCCGTTGTGCCAGAAGCCACCGTCGCCCATCACCGCCACGGCGCGCTTCGCTTGCATGGGAGCGACGCCGGCGGCTGCGGCGAGGCTCATGCCATAGCCGAGAAGCGTGTTGCCCTGCGAGAACGGCTCGAAGCTCGCGAATGCGTGGCAGCCGACATCCATCGACACGTGCGGCCGGCCGATGTCTTTCGCGACCAGCTTCATCGCCGAGAACACCGGGCGTTCCGGGCAGCCCACGCAGAACGTGGGCGGGCGCGCGGGCAGGGCGCCGAGAAGTGACGACGCCTGTTCCTTCGACGTTTGAATCGACTTCAACCAGGCGGAGCCGGACGAAGTGTCGAGATGAGGGGCATGCATGCCGAGGAAGCGCGCCAGTCCACGCACGAGCGACTCGACATGGTATTCGCCCGCCATATGCATGCAGTCCTTGCCGTGGAGCTTGGTTGGCACGTCGGCACGGCGCAGGAAGGTCGCGATCTCCTGCTCGATGAATTCCGGCTGACCTTCCTCTAGAACGAGGATCGCGGCTTTGTCTCTCGCGAATTCGGCGATCTCTTCCGGCACAAGCGGGTATACGACGTTAAGCGCGAGTATTGGCAAGCGGCTCGTACCGAACGCGTCGGCGAGACCGACGATGCGAAGGGCGCGCATGAGGCCGTTGTAAAGCCCGCCCTGGACGACGACGGCCACGTTTTCCGTGCCGGCGAAGACTTCGTTCAGCAGGTTCTCGCGTATGACCTTGCGCGCCGCCGGGAGGCGCACTTCGGCTTTCAGCTTCTCCTGCGTGAAGATCGCCGGCGGATGGGCCAGCCGGTCGTAGATGAATTCCTTTGGCGGACCTTCAAGCTTGTGGCGCGTCGAAACCGCCGGAGCGATGTTGTTTTTCGCTGCAAAACTTCCTCTGACGTGGCAGGCGCGAATTCGCAGCTCCATCATCACCGGAGTGTTCGAAGCCTCCGACAGCTCAAAGCCGCGCTCGACCATATCGGCGATGGTCGAGAGATTGGGCCGCGGGTCGAGGAGCCACATCAGCGATTTCATGGCGAAGGCGTGGCTGCGCTCCTGCGCCACAACGCCGCCTTCGCCGTAGTCCTCGCCGAGGACGATGAGTGTCCCGCCCATCACGCCGGCGCTAGCCAGATACGAAAGCGCGTCGGCGGCAACGTTGGTACCGACGATCGACTTCCAGGTCACCGCTCCGCGCACGGGGTAGTTGATCGAGGCGCCGAGCATAGCCGCTGCCGAGGCCTCGCTCGTGCACGCCTCGACGTGTACGCCTAGCTCGTCGAGGTAGTCCTTCGCCTGGACCATTACGTCGAGCAGGTGGGAAACCGGCGCGCCTTGATAGCCGCCGACGTACGACACGCCGGACTGCAGCAGCGCCTTGGTGACCGCGAGGATGCCTTCGCCGTGGAAAGTCTGGCCCTCCCCGAGGCGCAGGGATTCTATTTCCTTAGTGAACTGGCGTTCCACGAATGCGAGAAATGAGCTTGTCCCACCAAGTGGGGTTCTGAATGACCTCGGCCCTGTAGAAGGAGGGGCAGAGCGCCGCGGCGTGGGCGTTCTCGCCGCAGAGGCCGCAGCCGACGCAGCCGTCGATCACGGTGGCTACCGGGTCCGTGCGCAGCGGATCGGGGTTGTCCTTGATGGTGAGAGTCGGGCAGCCCGAAAGGCGGATGCACGAGTGGTCGCCGGTGCACGTGTCCTCGTCCACGCCGTACTTGACGCGGACATGCCTTTCTCCTTTTTTCAGCTTCTCCGCGACCTGGGGCCGGAGTTTTCTTTGCCGCTCGAGCTGGCATTCGCCGTCGGCAACGATCACCTTCAGGCCCTTGTGATCGGTCGCCATCGCTTCCTTCAGCGTCCTGGCCACCTCGCCGACCCGATAGTTGTCCACGGTGCGGATCCATTCGACGCCGATGCCCTCGAGTGCCCGTTCCATGCTGAGGTCGGCCTTGTGGTCGCTATGCTGGGGCGAAGAGGGCAGCTCCTGCGTGCCGGTCGCGGAGCTGTAGCCGTTCTTCATGATCACCAGGATGCCGTCGTTCTTGTTGAACACGGTGTTCGCGATCCCGGTGGTCAGGCCGTTGTGCCAGAACCCGCCGTCGCCCATCACCGTGATGGTGCGTTTGCCGAACATCGGGTGCACCGCCGAATTCGAAGCGAGGCCGAGGCCGTAGCCGAGCACGGTGTTGCCGATGTTGAAGGGCGGCAGCGTCGAGAAGAGATGGCAGCCGATGTCAGCCGACAGGTGGAACTTGCCGGTTTCCTTCTCGAGTACCTTCATCGCCGAGAACACCGGACGCTCCGGGCAGCCGACGCAAAAGCCGGGTGGCCGCTGCGGCAGCCCGGCGAGCAGGCTTGAAGCCTCTTGCTTGAGTTCTTGGATCGGTTCCAGGGATTTCTCCTTGTCCAAGAACTTCGCAATTCCGGTCAGCACCACTTCGCCGGTGTATTCGCCGGCGAGCGGCAGTACGTCCTTGCCCCGCACCTTCACGCCGTTGACGTCGTGGCGGCGCAAGGCGGCGAGAACCGCTTCCTCGATGTAGGCCGGCTGGCCTTCCTCGACGATCAGCACCTGCTTCTTTCCTTGGCAGAAAGCTCTGATCTCGTCCGGGACGAGCGGGTAGGTCACGTTCAGGCAGTAGATCGGCAGTTTCGTGGCGCCAAAAGCGTCCGCGAGGCCGAGGGTCTGCAATGCGCGGATCACCGCGTTGTAGAGGCCACCGAGACAGATGATGCCGAGGTCGGTTATCTCTCCGGGGAAGAGCTCATTAAGGTGTTGGTCTTTTATGAAAGAAACAGCAGCAGGCCAGCGCACCTCTACCTTCAGCTTTTCCTGAAGGTAGGTCGCAGGCGGCAGGCAGATGCGGTTGTAGTCGAAATCCGGGTTCTCGATCAGCGCCTTCTTCGAGAGGCGAGGTGCCTGGTTTGGTTTCGTCCTGAAGGAACCTTGCACGTGGCAGGCGCGGATGCGAAGCTCGAGCATCACCGGCGTGCTGGAAACTTCCGAGAGTTCGAACCCCTTCTCCACCATCTCGACGATCTTCGGCAGGTTGGGCCGCGGGTCGAGCAGCCAGATCTGCGACTTCATGGCGAAGGCGTGCGTGCGCTCCTGGATGATGGACGCGCCTTCGCCGTAGTCCTCGCCGAGCACGAGCAGCGTGCCGCCCTTGACGCCCGCCGAGGCGAGGTTGGAGAGCGCATCGGAGGCCACGTTGGTGCCGACCGTGGACTTGAAGGCCACCGCGCCGCGCATCGGATAGTTGATTGAGGCACCGAGCATCGCCGC